>JBPCVD010000165.1:0-2645 GCA_051010815.1 Rubripirellula sp. | reverse complement strand
CCCTTCGGCTTGGGATCGCCGCCGCGACAGCACTCCTTTGCTGTGCGAAAGTATCGGCGGAACCTGCCTCCCCATCCGACACCGAGCAAATGCGATTCTTCGAGAGTCGTGTGCGCCCGCTTCTCGTTGCAAGGTGTTACGAGTGCCACTCCAAAGACACGGCGGAAGGCGGCCTTCGACTGGACGTCGCTGGTGCGTTGCTGAAGGGTGGCGACAGCGGCCCCAGCGTGACACCCGGCGAGCCCGCAAGCAGTCTGCTGATTTCAGCGATTCGTTATGAAGAGCTCGAAATGCCTCCGGACGAACCCCTGCCGCCCGCCGAGCAGAAGGTTTTGGAGACGTGGATCCAGCAGGGCGCGTTCTGGCCTGTGACCGAAACCGATGCCGAGGCCATAGAAGACCAACCGCCGTGGTGGGCAGCGTTGCCGATCGATCCCGGCACCGTTCCGGCCGCAGCAGCAGATGTCGTCTCGCGTGACCCGATCGACCGCTACATCGATCGCAAGCTTGAAGATGCCGGCCTGTACCGTGCCCCGACAGCGGACCGACGACGTCTGATTCGTCGGCTTTCCTACGATTTGCGAGGCCTGCCCCCATCGCCGGAAGAGATCGCGCAATTTGTTCAGGACGAACGTCCCAATGCGTACGTGCGGCTTGTCGATCGATTGTTTGCCGACCCAGCCTACGGGGAACGGATGGCAAGACTGTGGCTTGACCTGGTCCGGTACGCAGAATCGGACGGTTGGCGTGCGGACGCTTATCGTCCTCAAGCATGGCGCTATCGCCAATTTGTTGCCGATGCCTTCAACGCCGGCATGACGTACGACCAGTTCGTTCGGCTACAGCTTGCGGGTGATGAAGTTGACCCCGGCAATGACGAAGCGTTGGCCGCCGCCGGACTATTGAGATTGGGGATCTATGAATTCAATCAGCGTGATGCGGAAGGCCAGTGGCAAAACGTCGTCGACGAGATCACCGATGTGACGGCGGACATTTTTCTTGCCACCGGCTTGGCGTGCGCCAAGTGTCACGACCACAAATTCGATCCGATTCCTCGTAGCGACTACTTTCGACTGCGCAGCGTGTTCGAGCCAATCTTATTCGTGGATCGACAACCGATCGCCGGCTCATCGCATCCGTCCACAGAAGTGCGAGCACTGCTAGAAGAACTAGGTGACATCGAAGGCACCGGCATTCAGGAATTGGGCGACTTCGCAGTTGATCGCTTTCCCCTGAACGTTCAGGCGATGTTTCGAAAAACTCCCGACGAACGATCAACCTACGAACACCAGATCGCTTACTTAGTGGGTCGACAAATCATCGATGAGGGTCTGGCCGGCACCAAAGTCGAAAAGAAGATCGGTAAAGAACGCCATGAACAACGGCAAGCCGTGCTCAAGAAACTGGATGCTTTCGACGCGAATCCTTATTCCGTTCCCGATCTGATGACGGTCAGAGATGCGCAAGGCGACATTCGCCCCACACGTTTGCCTGGTCGCTCGAAGGGAAAATCATTCGAGCCGGGCGCACCAAAACTCTTTGGCGGTGAAGTCTTCCCTCCACGGCCAGACGCGTCGAGTCGCACGAGTGGACGGCGCACAGCTTTGGCGAATTGGATCACCTCCCCCGACAATCCAATTTCTTCCCGCGTCATGGTGAACCGCCTGTGGCAATATCACTTCGGCACAGGTTTGGTGAGCAGTCCAAACGACTTCGGACGTCTGGGAACGCAGCCTTCCCACCCTCGGCTTCTTGACTATCTGGCGAAGCGATTCATCGACAACGGCTGGAACCTGCAAGCCATCCAACGCGAAATCGTATGCAGCGAGACGTACCAACAATCCGCCAATCATCCACAGCACGCCACCGCTCTGGAGATCGACGCCAGCAATCGTCTCCACTGGCATCGCACCGTGCGTCGATTGGATGCCGAGCAATATCGAGACTCGCTGCTTGTCGCAATGCAAAGCTTACAAAATCGTTACGGAGGCCCAAGCGTAGCCGGAACGCCAGGACGTCGTTCCATCTATCTTCAACGGCGGCGAAATTCAGCGGACGAGATGCTCAATACGCTCGACGCACCCACCGGTTTGGTCGGCACTGCAAAACGCGATGTCACCACCACCGCTCCGCAGTCGCTGATGATGATGAATAGCCCCAGGATCCTTGGTGTCGCCAAGAAATTCGCCTCCCGCGTTCGTGAAGATGTCGCTTCCGTTCCGGAGGCGGACCGAAACGCTGCCTTCGTGATTCACGCTCATGAGATCATTGCCGGATTACCGCCCGACGACGCGATCGTGGCGTTGCTCGAGCCCATGATTCGCTCAGGAAGCCAAGGTGAGATCGATGTTTGTCACATCCTGATCAACAGCAATGCCTTCCTTTTCATCGACTGAACTTTTGTTCGTTCACTGACATCCTGTTCCTGTTCGCCGACTGATTCATGCCAGAGCCAAACGAACCAGAACCAAACGGATCCAGCCTCTGTCGACGCATGAACGTGCCGCACGTTCAAACTGCGAAAAATCGACGACAGTTTCTTGCGCATTCCGGCGCCGGCTTCGGAGCATTGGCGCTGAACGGGATGCTAGCCGAAGCGTCCGAGACTCCAAAGCAACCGCATCATCCCGCAACTGCCAAGAGTG
>JBPCVD010000164.1:0-3096 GCA_051010815.1 Rubripirellula sp. | reverse complement strand
ACACGATCGTGATTTACTCATCCGACAACGGATTCTTTTGCGGATCTGGGTACGGTTCAAAGGTGCTTCCCGCGTCGGAAACGAAGGCCGAGAAATCGGGAAGGCCGCGTCCGAATTGGCGGCAATGATCGAATGCTCGATCTGAAGGGTCGACTCATTTGGCGAGCGGAGAAAAATTCCCCCGCCGGCGCCACTGGCGTGGTTGTCGGTGATGGTCGAAAAATCGAATCTTAGAGAGCTGCCCTGGCCGTGAACTCCTGCGCCGTCGGAGTTGAGGGTCGAGTTCCCGGAGATGGTGCTGTTGATCGACCGAAACGCGGCGAGAAACGAATTGATTCCGCCGCCGTGCGAGTCGATTCCTGTCGTCGAGTTTGCCGACAGAGTGCTGGCAACCAATTCGACAGACCCACGACTCCAAATGCCACCGCCACCTGCGAAGGGCCCGGTCGAATGATTGTCGTGAATCCAAGAGTCATGAATCAAAGCGTTCCCGGATAAAACTTGCACACCGGCTCCCACTCCGCCTGTGCCGGATGTTGAATTGCCGACGACCTGTGTTCGTTGAAGGGTGAGCAGTCCGTCGCCGTCATATCGAATGCCGGCGCCACCCTCATTCAACTCGGTCAAGTTCCCTCCGGTGACCGAGAGGTCGGAAATCAGGACGTCGATTTCCGTACCTGCGATATCGAAGACGCGAGAGTTTTCTTGGGCATCGATCGCGGAGACGCTGGATCCAAGGCCGTAGATTCCGGCCGACTCGGAAATTGTGAGCGAGCCGAATGACGCGTCCAAGAGGATCGCCCCAGTGAGGTCGGCGTCGAATCGAATCACGCGATAGTTTGCGTCTTCGTTCGCAATGCCAATCGCTTCACGCAGGCTCAGATCATTGAGATTGAAGAGAGGGTCTAGATCATCTTCGTCGTCGAGTGTCGAAACAATTAAGCTATTGTCGGAAACCGTCAGAGAGGTGGACGAGCTGGCCCAGTTGCCGGCATCGTCGGTCACCGTGAAAGTGATTTCGTTGGTTCCGAATTCAATCAGGTCTCGATCGGTCGTGACCGTCAAGCTCGGGTCGGCGATGTCGTTTGCCGAGGACAGCAGCAACGCGATCAGATCAGGATGGCGTAGCGTGGCCCCCTCGAGCGTGTTGCCATGGATGGAAAGCGACGGTGGAAGGTTGAACGTTGGGTCTGTCGTATCCACGACGGTGATCAGAGCCGTGTTGACTGCTTCATTGCCGGAAAGATCGGTTGATGTGAACGTGATGACGTTGTCACCCAAACCCAAAAAATCGGGTTTGTCATGATCAAGCGTGGGGGAGGGATCGAAGAGATCGGTCGCAGTCGCCGCGGCAAGGAAATCATCAATGGCTTGAGAGGCGCCGGTGAATCCGTTGGCAGTATTGGCCTCGAGGACGATGTTTTCGGGAACGGTGAGGACAGGTGGGACGTCCTCTCGAATCAAGATTCCAGTGTCGGTCAAGATCGCTTTTTCAACCAGCGTCAATTCCTGGGGCGCCGCACCCGTGATGATCGCATGCGACATCGGATGCGTTTCGGGCGAGAACAGGTACGTGCCGCTCGGATAGCCTTCGCTATCGAGGTGCGAGACGCTTGACGCGAGCGAAAAAGTTGCCGGTGAGTAAAGCGGAACGCGACCACCATAGACTGCGGTCGCGATTGGGCCATCGAAGAACAGTCCGGCACTTGGTCCTTGCCCACCCACGCTGTGCGTCAGCCAAAGGTCAGCATCCATCTGAAACGCGGTGTCGGAATCTGGATCGGCGTCAATGAAACGATTGCCGTCGACGTCCGATAGGAAACGGTCGTACGGTGACCAATTTCCAGGCGTCGTCAATCCGTTCGCGGAATCATCACTCCCGTCCACTCGTGTGCTGCTGGTGAAGCCAATCGCGTGCACAAGCTCGTGACGGATGACTGCCTGTAAGTCGATTTCACCCGCCGCATCCGATTCGGCGGGATCGGTCACGTAGGTGAACGGGTCGGATTCGCTGAAGAAGAAGACATCGATCTTGCCGTCCACCGAGCCGCCATTGGCATCTCCTTGGCCGACAATTTTTCCAGGGATGACGCGGTGCACGAAGCCACCGTCGGGAAGGGCCACTCCAGCTTCAGAACTTGCGGTCGCGATATTGGTTCCGGCGAAGACCTGCGATCCGACGTTCATCTGGATCGTGGCGTCTTGCAGAATCTCGTTCCCAAGTCGCGCGGCTGCCGTTTCAATCGCTGCCCGATAATTCGCACCCTCTACCGGATCGTTGAACCCGATCGAGTTTCCGCCCAGGTAATTGAATTCGAACGAGACCGCCAACAAGCGACGATCCTCAAGCGACTCGGCAAGCAATCGTCGGCGACGCGGACGCATCGCGATTCGGGTAGAGGATTGGCGACGAGTTGGCATACAAAAACTTACGCTGATCTGACACCGGAGGACTCATTTGCAGAATCGTTTGGCGGCGGATTTTACGAACCGGCGCCGGTCGCAAACGTCCTGAGTATCAGAGGGATGCATCGGTCTGCGGATTCACGCTCAGCCCACCGGGTTAGGTAGTCTTTCTCAGTCGTGAAGTTTGTGCATCCTGCAATTCCACGACAGAATCTGCGGTAGTTGGACGAGGTGAAGGGCTTCGATGTTCCCCAGCATGCTTCGGACTCCCGAAATATGGCCGAGTTTTAAGGCCGAATTCGTCAGATTCTTGGTTTGCCGGACGTCAGGCAGGGGCGGCAGCCTCCTGGCAGACTGGTTGCCCGATACGGATGTTTGCAGCCCTGGCACCCGAAACGTCTGTTTGCATCCCTGGTGCGCGGAATGCTTTTGCGGGCAACGTGGTGACGACGACGCTGAATCGCTTCAAGGGTGAATTGAAACGGAACCCTTTCGTTTTTGCGGGTTACGGTCTTACGTACCAAATCTCGATCTTCTCACGAATTTGTTTGTCTAATTAGTGTCCGGTCTGTAGAGAGTAGTCAGACGAATTCCAATGACTGCCTCAAGGCTTGCTTCGCGTGACAGTTTCAGATGCGATACCTGCCATCCGCGCGGGATCCGTTTGTTCGGTTCCAACCGCCCCTTGAT
>JBPCVD010000163.1:0-4060 GCA_051010815.1 Rubripirellula sp. | reverse complement strand
GGAGCACACTCACCAATCTTCCCAAGGAAGATGGCACGGCAACAACCATTGATTTGAGCATTGGTATCGTCGGATCCGTTGGAGGATGGTCGGGCGCAAACCCAACCGTGGTACCGTCGCACGTTCCCAGTCTTCTCAATCTTGGTGGCGGTCGCCTCTCTTCGGACAGCATCAACAGCATCTGGTCGGATTTGATTCCGGGAAACAGATACAACATCTACGTCTTCGCGCAAGAGCCCTTCAGTGACGTTGCCATCAACAACGTGATGATTCAAGGTGAGGGCGCACCAGAATCTTTCGTGCAGAACACGACCAACAAAACTGGCATCCTGTTCATCAATGCAGGCGAAGCGGACGCCGAACGCTCCTTGGAGTCCTATGCCGTGGCGGTGAACGCCAACAGCGCGGGTCAAATCGCGGTGGAGGTTGAGAATCCAAGCACGACGCCCCTTGCAAACCGCGTCTTCCTGGTTGGACTTGGGATTCAGGAGGCTCCCCCCCTACCCTCAGGCGTCACAGTGACCGAAACGGATGGCACCGCGGTCGAAGAAGGTGGCGCAAACGACACGTATACGATTGCTTTGGACACCCAACCGACCGGCGCAGTCGAGATCACAATCGTGGCGGACGTGGAAACAGAATTGAGTCTCAATGGAACCGATTTCGCCTCTCAGCAGGTGATTACGCTAACCGACATGGCAGCCACCACGATCACCGTTCGTGCCGCAGACGATAGCGACATCGAAGGCACTCACGTCGGTCGCATCACGGCGAGCGTTACCGGGTCGATTGTTGATCCTGCATACCCTGCGTCCACCTACATCGCACCGGTCACCGTTCTGATCGACGACAGTGACGCGGTGCCGCCAACCGTCGAGTCAGTGGTGGTCAACGGAGGTGATAACCCACAACGATCGCGGGTGGATCACGTGCAGGTCACGTTCAGCCAAGTTGTCGACATCAACTCGGTAGGCGGCGATCCCTTCCAGTTCACCCGAGTCGATGACGGAACCGCGGTCGCAGACATTTCATCGGTGGACAACAGCTCGGGCAAGACAGTCGTGAGCTTCACATTCGACACCTCGGATGATTCGGTGACGAGTTTCGGCAGCTTGATTGATGGAGACTATCGATTGCTCATCGATGCGACTCGCATCAGTTCCGGAGGGCAGCCCCTCGATGGCGATGCCGACAACTCGGCTGGCGGTAACTATGTTTATGAAGGCACCGACGGATTCTTCCGAAAGTTCGGTGACGGAGATGGTGACCGTCAGGTCGGCCTGCTTGACTTCGCTGCGTTCCGGCAAACCTTCGGCCGTGCCAATGGCGATTCTCAATTCCGGTCAGAATTTGACGAAGATGGTGACGACGTGATCAGTCTCATCGACTTCGCCGCGTTCCGCCGCAACTATGGTTCCTAACGGCCGCTATGCGATAAGCGGTCCACGCCTCCGCGCAAGCCATTCTGCCACGCATGAAGTGAACCAGAGGTCTGACGCCGCTTCCTGCATTTGCTCTGACGCCGCGAAAACGTCTTTCCAAAGCTTCGCAAAAAGCGGCCCGTCGCACTGAACAAACCGTCACCTCGAAGAGGCGACCGGATGCACCGTGGACATCAACCGTGGCGGTCATTTCACTCACGGACAGCAAAAGTCCATTGCCGACGTCTCATGGCTCGCTCTTCCGGGCGATGCTCTCGTCTTGGAGCGATGCTCGACTATCATTCGCGATTCTTAGCCATCACCTCCGAGATCTGCAACAATTTGTTCTGATTAAGTCGATTCCGCCAGAGGTGAATTTTGCATCATGAGTGACTCGAAAACGGCTACGCAAGATTCTCGACGATCTTTCATGGCAAAGACAATGTACGCCGCGGTGGGAACAGCTCTCGCAACGAGAAGCGGGCGAGCATTAGCGGCCGACAGTGAGGAATTCGACTTCATCGTAGTGGGTGCTGGTTCATCCGGCTGCGTGATTGCAAACCGCTTGAGCGAAGGTGGAAAGAAGTCGGTTCTGCTATTGGAGGCGGGTGGCAAGGACAACGAAGATGCCGTCCATGATTTTGGCAAGTTCCCGGAGTTGCAAGGATCAAAATTCGATTGGTGTTATCAGACGGAAAAGGAGCCACACCTGCTTAATGAGCGGATCGATTGGCCGCGAGGCAAGGTGATGGGCGGAAGCAGTTCGATCAATGCCATGATTTACATACGTGGACACCGATCCGATTATGACCACTGGGCCTATCTCGGAAATCACGGTTGGAGTTACGACGATGTCTTACCACTCTTCAAGCATTCCGAGAGAAACTCAACCCATCGAGATGACTATCACGGTTCCGACGGCCTGCTAAATGTTGCTGAGGCTCCACTGAGAAATGCGTTGGGTCACGCCTTTCTACTAGCAACCAAGCAGAACGGTTTCCGCAGCAATGAAAAATGGGATTTCAATGGCGCGGTCCAAGGAGGAGTTTCCGGCTTCTATCAACACACGGTGAAGGATGGCAAACGTCACAGCGCCGCGAGCGCGTTCTTGACCCCCTTCTTGAACGAACGAAGGAACAATCTCAAAGCAAGACCCTTGTCGTTTGTCACCCAAATTTTGGTCGAACGAAATCGCGCAATTGGCGTCGAATACGCCACGGAGCACGGCGTGTTGAAAGCGGCCTATGCTCCCGAAACCGTGCTTTGCGCCGGTGCGGTCGATTCGCCCCAATTGCTGATGTTGTCTGGCATAGGCCCAGCGAAGCACTTGCGGCGTCATGGAATTCGAGTCAAGCACAATCTGAGTGGCGTCGGCCAAAACCTCATCGACCATCCATGCGTGAAGGACTCGTATGCCACCAGTGTACGAAGCCAAGGCACAGTTCCTTGTGGCGGGCTCTTCCTCCGCAGTCAACAGACTTCCAATGCCTCAAGTCCAGACCTGCAATTTCACGCCTATGGATTCGCGGACAACTCTGGTGCGGCGAGATTCGCATTCACACCAACACTAGTGCGTCCGCAAAGCAGCGGAAAACTCACCTTGGCAGGCGCGGACCCCCGGTCGGCTCCGCGAATCCAGGCGAATTACCTCGAAAGCGGGCGTGACATGAAAGTCTTCGTAGAAGGAATCAAGCTTGCTCGCGACTTTGCTAAAGCGGATGCCTTCAAGAATCTGTTGGATGGCGAGGTGGGCACGCTCGCGGGTGCAACGAGCGACGCCGAAATACGTCACGCAATCCGGGCCACCACCAGCACGCTCTACCATCCGGTTGGGACTTGCAAAATGGGACACGACGGGGACGCCGTCGTCGATCCTTCATTGCGAGTCCACGGGATTGATGGGCTGCGCGTCGCCGATGCGTCAATCATGCCGACGATTGTCAACGGCAACACAAATGCTCCATGCATCATGATCGGGGAAAAGGCCGCTCGCCTCATTTTGAATGGCTAGTAGCCCGGCAATGGCGAAAGGCTTCGCTCACTCATTCAGGCCGACTCCACCGTGCTGCCGGAACCGAGGTTCCCGAACGACTGACCAACCATGCCGTTCGGACTGGGAGCACAGATGCCGTCGAAATGGACCCGCATTCGCCGAGAAAAATTGATTGACGTCGTTGGCCGCGCGATGGAAGACATCGATCAATGAATCAACCGTACAATCAAGCCCGAACGCGGGGAAGCGAAGAGGCTGTTTTGCCAATCGGTTAGGGAGAATCGGGGGCCGGGACCTAGAACGCCGATCCGTTTCGGCAAGTGTCAGACCTGAACCCACCATCGCCTCTGCAAACCGACAGACAATGGCGAAACTGTGCAGTTCGACGAATCGATCCGTATCCAAAACAGAAGAGTCCTATGAGAACCATCCTCAGCTTTCTTTCGCTTCTTCTGGCAGTGACAACGTCCTACGCGGTCGAGGGAACGGGTCTCGCCCACGCGAGTTTCGCAAAATCGCGGGGGGAGGCATCGTCGGGGGAGCCTACCGCGGGCTCACAGCACGCAGACTCCAAGCGTACGCGAGAAGGTTCGAAAACAACTCAGCGTCTCGTCGCGGAAGCAGGGGTGAATGGCAGGCCCAACAT
>JBPCVD010000162.1:0-19918 GCA_051010815.1 Rubripirellula sp. | reverse complement strand
TTCTCTTTCCGTGGGGGCGATTGAAGCTTCGGAGGTGGCTCAACAACTGGAGGATCGGTTGTCTGGCCGGACCGAGGGTACATCGCGAGATATGTTTGAGCAGCTGCGGGATGCAATTGACCGCGTTGCGATGGTCGCCAAAGACTATCTCGCTAGCGAAGATTGATCCGCTTCCAACGACCGCGCCGAGCCTTCAAGCGAGGCCGTTGAACTCTTCGGTCGCTGACTCCGTGAATCGAGATTCAGACTGGCGACCGTTGGAAGAAGAAGCCGTTAGCGACGAAACCCTTCGCAGAAGAAGACGACGAAAACGCTGGCAGACTCATTGATGGGGCTCAGCCGACGCCGAGGCAATCACGCTGGCGCGCCGTCAGCAAACTCAGCCAAAATGTCCATCGTGGAAATGATCCCGATCAATCGCTCGGTCGAATCGACCACGGGTAGATGATGCACTCGGTTGCGAAGCATCTCTCGCGTCGCCTTGCCAAGCGTGGTTTCGGCATCGATCGTCATCACCACTTCGCTCATGAACGACTGCACGGTTTCGCTGCCCATGCTATGCGCGAGCTTCTCCAGCAGGAATCGCCGGCTGGTCGGGTCGACCATATCAAGGTGGTACAAATCGTCGTCAACATCTCGAGTCATATCCACCAAGTCAGACGTGGAGATGATTCCGACGCAATGACTATGGCCATCGATCACCGGCAATGCGGAGACGCGATTTTCGCCCATCAACGTTAAGGCCTCATGGATGGTGTCTCCGGCGTTGATCGTTACGACCTCTCGGCTCATGACGTCCTTGATTCGACGTGTGTAGATGTTGTGGTTCATCGACGATCGCTCCTAAGTTGTGAGTAAGGCTTACCGATTCTCCAGTCAAGATGACCAGAGTCCTTGTAAAGGCTGCAAACTGTGCGCCGCGAACATCACTTCCCGTGCGTAACATTGCCGCATTTCAAGGCCGTCGGATATTACACGGTCCATCCGACCGAGGCCACTTGGCATCCACATTCTACCGTCGGGGGAGCAAGCAGATGGAATGGCTTCTGCTATGATCTAAATCCCTTCCTGCCACCGGTGCTCTACCGGTGACGCTCTCACTCACTGAAAAACTCGCGGAGATTCGTATGCCCCGTATCGGTTCCTTCCTTTTCCCCGCTTCGTGCCTCGCTCTGCTCTTGGTCTCAACACTCAGTTCGGCGCCGTTGCACGCCCAGGACAAGCAAACGGAGACGCCCGTTGACCCTTGGCAGGAAAAGAAGGCGTCACGCTTCAAGCCAGTGACGCAAAGCCAACGTCAGGCGATTGCCGACGCCGTTCCCGACAAACTCGCGGCAAAGCCCAAACAGGAAAGACGCGTGCTGGTCTTCTATCGTTGCGAAGGGTTCATCCATACATCGATTCCCCACGGGAATGTCGCCGCCGAGTTGCTTGGTGAAAAGACCGGAGCCTTCGCTGTTGATCTGGCGGACACCTACGATGTTTTCACGCCGGAGAATTTGGCCAAGTACGACTGCATCTTGCTCAACAATACGACTCACCTTCAGTTCCCAGAGCCGTCGCAGCTGAACGCCTTCATGGACTTTGTCGCCGGTGGAAAAGGGTTGGCAGGATTTCACGCGGCCAGCGATAACTTTGGTCGGCACCCAGAAGCACTCTCGATGGTGGGAGGGATTTTCGGTGGTCACCCTTGGAATGCCGGGGGAACGTGGGCGTTCAAGTTGGATGATCCGAGCCACGTTTTGAACAAAGCGTTCGATGGTGAAGGGTTCTGGCATCAGGATGAGATCTACCAGTACAAGCCTGAGTCCTACGTTGGACCTGAGACCCTGAGATTGTTGGTCAGCCTCGATATGACCAAAGACGACGTCTCTGGACGCATCAAGGATGGCCCACGAGAGGTCCCCGTTTCCTGGGTCCGCAAAGCAGGCGACGGCCGTGTCTTCTACACGAACTTTGGCCACCGAGAGGAAACCTTTCAGAATCCAGCAATTCTCAAGCACATGCTCGATGGAATTCAGTACGCGTTGGGGGATTTGGAAGTGGATGATGTGCCAACCGCGAAGTCTTCTCCTCAAGAAGCGGCACTGGCGCCCGCCAAATCTAAGTAGCGCAATGGTCGAGGGATAAAAGATCGATCGCGAGCATTCCGCTCGCGATCGCGTGGGTGTGCCCTGGACGACTTCGGCCGCATCCTTTCGTGATGCACTCGAGCCACGTCCGAGACATCTTTCTTTCATGTGTCTGCGCGTGCACGATGCGCGCTCGTCCATCCCACCAAGGTGGTTCTATGGTTTTTCGAACGCTCGTGTCAGGTTTCTGCATTGCCTTCTTGGCAGTGTCAACGTCGATCGCTGTCGCGGAGACACAATTCGATTTGGTGATCCAAGGCGGCCGTGTCGTGGACGGTACCGGTTCGCCTTGGTATGTCGCGGATGTCGCCATCCACGACGGCAAGATCGTTCGCATCGGTCGGGTTCCCGCGGAAGCAGCCAAAAAGCGAATCGATGCCACGGGTTTGGTGGTGGCACCTGGGTTCATTGACATGATGGGTCAGTCGGCAACGCCGATGGTCGAGAGTGACAAAGCTGCCATCAATCTGCTCACGCAGGGTATCACGACGATCAATGCGGGAGAGGGTGGTTCCGCGGCACCATTGAGTGACGAGGAGGCGCGAAGGGCAGGCTATCAGACGATGGCCGAATACTTTGCGTTGCTGGAATCGCACGGGCTTCCGGTAAATGTCGTTCAAACGATTGGGCATACCCAGGTTCGTCGAATCGTCCTCGGCGATGTTGAGCGTCGGCCCAGCGATGCGGAAATGGCAGAGATGCAATCACTCGTCGAGGAGGCGATGCGGGCGGGTGCGATCGGTGTATCGACCGCGCTGATCTATCCTCCGGCGATCTATGCCCAAACGAAGGAAATCGCCGCGCTCGCGGAAGTGGCAGGTAAATTCGGAGGACGCTATTACACGCATATGCGAAACGAGGGTGACCGGCTGCTGGAAGCCGTCGATGAAGCGCTTGCGATCGGTGCCGAAGGCAACACGCCAGTCCACATTTTTCATCTCAAAGCGGCGGGGCAACAGAACTGGGGGAAGATGCAACTGGCAATCGCGAAAATCAAAGCCGCACGTACTGAAGGGCATCAGGTTACCGCAGACATTTATCCCTACGTCAACAATGGCCTCGGAATCGCAGCACTCATTCATCCCCGCCACTTCTCGGCAGGGAGAGAAAAACTGATCGAGAGGTTGTCGGATCAGGACTTGCGGGCGGAGATTCGACGCGAGATGGAATCGACCGAGGGCTGGGAAAACTGGTACCGGCATGCCGGGCGAGATTGGGATCGGATCGTGATCGGGCGCAGCGGGAACGCTCGCTACGACGAGTACGATGGCGAGTCCGTGGCGGTCATCGCCAATGCGTGCGGGGAAGATCCCTGGGACACCTTCTTCAACTTAGTCCGCAGCGGTGCCTTTGCATTGCCGCAGACGATGACCGACGCCAACAAAGTGCTCGCATTGCAGCAGGAGTTTGTTTCCTTTTGTACCGACGTGGGTCCCGTCGGCGGCAGTCGCTCGGCATCTCATCCACGTGCGTTTGGCGCCTTTCCGCGTCTCTTGTCGCGATACGTTCGTGATCTTGGAGCGATCTCACTGGAACAGGCCGTGGCCCAAGCAAGCGCGACGGCGGCAAACGATGTGTTGGCCTATGACCGGGGCCGCATTTCTGTTGGTTTGGCGGCCGACGTGATTGTGTTTGACTACCAGAACCTGGCGGACCACGCTAATTTTCGCGACCCTCACGCCCTGTCCACAGGCATCGAGCATGTGATCGTCAATGGCCGGCTCGTTTTGGAAGATGGCAAGATGACGGAGGCTCGGCCTGGGAAGGTGTTGCGTGGGCCCGGCTTCAATCCGGATCTAGCTGCCTATCGTGTTGCGACCGGTGACGTTTCGAATTCATTCGCTCACTATGACACGTCGATGTCGGAGTTCATGAAGCGGCATCGTGTTCCGGGGGCTTCCATTGCCGTGACCGAGGGTGGGCGAGTGGTCTTTGCACGCGGGTACGGTTACGCCGATCTTGCCAGACGTCAAAGGGTTGATCCCGACAGCTTGTTTCGCGTGGCGAGCATTTCGAAACCAATCACGGCCGTTGCGATTCTGCAGTTGATCGAACAGGGGAAATTATCGCTCGAAGACACAGTGTTGGACGTTCTGGACTGGGACGAGGTGATCACGCAGCTTGATTCGTTTGATGAACGTTGCCGCGACATCACGATTCGACATCTGTTGGAACACCGTGGCGGTTGGGACCGTGACAAGTCGTTTGACGCCATGTTTCAATCTGTCCGATTCGCGAAGCAGGTTGGAGTCTCACCGCCTGCAAATCCGGCAGTCGTCATTGAAGCGATGCTTTCACAAACACTCGATTTTGAACCGGGTCAACGCTACGCCTATTCCAACTTTGGCTATTGCCTGTTGGGAAGGGTCATTGAGGCACTCAGCGATCAGTCCTATGAGAGCTACGTCAAGAAGAACGTGTTGCTTCCGATCGGTGTCACGGAAATGAGAATTGGAGGCACACGACTTGATGCGCGGGCGGAAAACGAAGTCCGCTACTACCATCCGAACACCGGAACAAGTGTTTTCGAAAGCGATTTGAATGAGAAGGTCCCGAGCCCTTACGGTGCTTGGTACCTCGAAGCAATGGACTCCCACGGCGGTTGGATCGCTTCGGCGACCGACTTGGCGAAATTTGCAGCTGCCTTTGATGATCCCGACAACTCGCCGTTGTTGAGCGCAAAGAGTATTGGATGGATGTATCGCCGGCCTCCAGGTCTTGCGGGGCATGATTCTGATGGCGGTGAGAAAGACCGCTACTATTCACTCGGTTGGAGCAATCGCGTCGTTGAAGTCACCGAGGGAGGGAAAGTCCGTCAAGAACTGAACCATTGGCATTCTGGCTCGCTGCCAGGAACAGCAACGATCATGATTCGACGACGTGACGGAAAAAACTTTGTCGCCTTGTTGAATGCGAGAACCAGCCCGCATGCCGGTCACCTTGGCCGAGAAATTGATCGGCTGCTACACAAGATGGCCGACGCCGTGAAGGAATGGCCACAGTAGTCGGCGAGATAAGCGGATCGCGTGGTGATGGTCCGCGTGACGTCCGACGCATCGGCCTACCGTCGACCTTGAAGGTCGTGAATTGAGCCTCGCTTCGACGACTCGCCCGACGACGCCGGGGCGATATGAATCGTGTGTTACTTGGACTCAATCTTCTTGCGAAGTGATCGTTTGATGGTCGCGTGATCATCCGAGTTTGCCAGATTGTTCCATTCGTTGGGGTCACTGCGGTGATCGTAAAGTTCTTCGGATCCATCGGCATAACGGAGGTAACGCCAATCCTTGGTCCGCAAGGACACGTTCCCCGGGTCAAACAGGGTGACGACCGCTCGGCCAGTTTCTTGCTCGGGATTTCGTAACAGCGGCACCAGCGAGTGACCGTCAAGATTCTCGGGTGCCGAGACATCACAGATTTCAGTCAGCGTTGGATAAAGGTCGATCAAGCCAACAGGCTGAGCACAACTCGAATCGGTCGATGGGAAATCAGCGGCTCGCGAAGCAGGAGGGGCGATGATGAGGGGGACGCGAGTCGATCGCTCCCAGCCGGTCCACTTCCCCCAATGTTCCTTTTCGCCAAGATGCCAACCGTGATCTGACCAAAGCACAATCACGGTGTTTCCTGACGCATCCGACTGGTCAAGGGCATCAATCAGGCGTCCGATCTCGAAGTCAATGTATGAAATGCAGGCAAGGTAGGCTTCGACCGCTTCTTGCCATTGTTCGTACTTCACGACCGTCGCATGGCTACCAGCCGTGATGGCTTCACGAGCCCACTTCTTTGCGATGGGACTGAGATCGTCCAAGTCATTGCTCTTGACCACGGGAAGTTCTGCCGGCGCGGCGTCGAAGCGATTGAAATACGATGCGGGAGCCCACAGTGGAATGTGTGGACGGTAGTAACCGACGCCGAGGAAAAAAGGCTTGTCGAATCCATTGCTCAGTTGTTGGATCGCCCAATCCGTGATCTGTGTATCGCCGAAGTCCGCGTCAGGGACATCCAATGGACCCCAGTCGAAGGACTCGCCCGCTTCGGTGTTGGGGCGTCGATCCGAAGGCATTCGGTTCAACGGAAGAGTTTGCGTCTGACCCTGGCTATCCTTGACGACATGTCGGGGGTGTTCGGTTCCTTTCGAGGGAAGTTCGTCTTGCGTGTACTCGACGGCGTCTTTGGTTAGCGGACTCCACCGTTGCTCGACATTGAAGGTCTCTGCGAACTTCGACTTTCCACCCGAAAGTTTTCCAGTCCCCAGTGTGAGATAGCCCGCGTCCGCGAATGCTTCGGGCAACGTCGTTATCTTTGGCTGGAGCTTGCCAAGCTTCGGACTGTCATTGGACCATACGCCTGTCGCGTTCGGCATCCGCCCACTGAAGACTGCGGCTCGGGATGGGTTGCAAGCCGGGGCGGCACAGTGGGCGTTGGTGAACAGAACACCTCGCTTTGCAAGCCGATCCATGTTGGGTGTGATCGCTTGGGGGTGACCGCCCATGCAGCCGATCCAGTCATTCAGATCGTCCACGGCGATGAACAGGACATTGGGATGCGCATCGGCAGCAAAGATCGTGTTGCCGAACAGACTGAGGCACAGCAAGATTCCGATTCGGCTCATCTAACATCGTTTGGTTCAAGGTTGGCGAAAGTGATCGGCGACTGCCGGCGTTCATCCTATCGATGATTGGCGATGGACGCGCGTCGCGACTTCACAATTGCAAAGCTATGCCAGAATTTCTTGGATGACCTCACCATGAACATTGGTCAGTCTGAAATTGAATCCCTTGTATCGAAAGGTCAGACGCTTGTGATTGATGCCAAGCAAGTGAAGAACGGTGGCGTGGAAATCATGGACGTGAAACGGGTTTTTCGCGGCTGTAAATCCGAAATCGTCGGTTTCGCCATAACTTGTGCCGGGTCTGACACCACCGCCGGCCATCCATAATGCACCGCTTTTGGTATGGTGATCGCGGCCACTTCCGCCTTGGGACATGGGAGTGCGTCCGAATTCGCCACCCCAGATCACCAGCGTGTCTTCTAGCATGCCTCTTTGCTTCAGGTCTTTGAGCAGGGCCGCGCATCCCTGATCCACTTGCTTGGTTCGAGCGGTGATGGACTTCACCACGCTGCCATGATGGTCCCAACCGGTGTGGTAGAGCTGGATAAACCGCACGCCTCGCTCGGCCATTCGTCTGGCCATCAGACAGTTCGAGGCAAAGCTGCCGTCGGGGCGGTCTTTGACGCCATAGGAATCGCGAATCGCTTTCGACTCCGAGGAAAAGTCAGCAAGGTCCGGCACACTCGTCTGCATTTGAAACGCGAGTTCATATTGATTGATTCGCGTGAGGATCTCAGGGTCCGCAGTTTGATTGAAGTGCAATTGATTGATCGCCTCGATCGACTCAAGAGTCTTGTGTTGAGTGTCGCGCCCAATGCCTGCGGGCGATTTCAGATAGTTCAGTGGTTGCTCGCTCCCATAAAACTCAACGCCCTGATGTTTGCCGGGCAAGAATCCATTGTGCCACGCGGTCGTTGGAATCGGTTGACCCAGAGGGCCGCTTCGCATGACCACGAAGCTCGGCAAGTTTTCCGAATCAGAGCCGAGTCCATACGAAAGCCACGAACCCATGCTTGGCCTGCCGGCAATGCTGAACCCCGTATTCATGAAGGTGTGGGCGGGGTCGTGATTGACTTGATCCGTTTGCAGTGTTCGAACGACGCACAGATCGTCCGCGACGCCTTGCAGATTCGGAAGCAGGTTCGAAATCGACTGACCCGAGGTCCCACACTGTTTGAATCCGACGTCCGTTCCGAAACACTTCAAGGCTTCGTATTGAAGGAAGGCAAGTTTGACGCCGTCGGTCAATGACTTGGGGATGGGTTTCCCATTGAGTTCACGGAGCATTGGTTTGTCATCGAATGTCTCAAACTGGCTCGGGCCACCTGACATGTACAGGTAGATGACACGCTTTGCTTTGGGAGCGTGATTGGGAAAGCCCTGGGGCGACACTGCCGCCGATGACTCGCGGCTGCCCAGCAGCGTGCTCAATGCAGCGGCTCCGATGCCCCTTGCCGAACGCCCAAAGAAGTGCCGACGTGTGATGTCAATCAATCGTGCGTCTGTCATGGCCTAGGATCGGTTCAGAAATTCGTGAAGGTTCAGGATTGTCCGAGTGACGACGGTCCAGGCGGCAAGCTCGGGCATGTCGTCCCCGTTCGCCGAGGTTTGACCAATGGCGGTCAACGCTGATGCTTCGTCGGGATGATCGAGATAGTGGGCTCGCTGATCTGACAGCAGACCCATCAATATGTTTCGTTCTTCGTTCGATGGATGGCGTTGCAACGTCCGCGAGAACGCCAGCTCAATTCGTGTGGAATCGGTTTCGTCTGGTGACTGGCAAATCTCCGCGGCCAGTACGCGAGCGGCTTCAACAAAGATTGGATCGTTCAACAAGGCCAAAGCTTGGCCAGGCGTGTTGGTCACGTTTCGCTTTGCGGTGCATTCCTGACGCGTTGGCGCATCGAATGCCAGCATCGTGGGATGGATGTTCTGTCGCTTCCAGAACGTATACAAGCTTCGGTGGTATTGAGACTCAGCAGCGCTCGTCGCCCAGATCATATGTCGGCTGCCGTACATGATCTTGTCAGAACGAGTCCAATAGGGACTGGGTTGGTAGGGAAAGAAACTTTGCCGCGGGACCTCGGACGTCGTTTTGAGCAGGCCCGCAGCGAGCAACGCAGAGTCGCGAATGTTCTCGGCAGGCAAACGAAATCGACTCTGTCGTGCGTGCCAGCGGTTGCCTGGGTCACGTTGGGCAAGATCGGCCGTCGGTTTCGAGCTGAGTTGGTAGGCGCGAGTCGAAGTCAGCAGGCGAATCATGTGGTCGCGGTCCCAGCCGCTCTCTCGAAACTCGCAAGCGAGCCAATCGAGTAGTGCTAAGTGCGAGGGCCAGTCTCCTTGCGTACCGGAATCTTCCAGTGTTTCACTGAGTCCACGCCCATAGAACTGGTACCAAAGTCGATTGACGAATACTCGGGCAGTCAACGGGTTGTCGTTACTGAACAACCAATGTGCCAAGTCGAGACGTGATTCCCTTGTCTCATCCCCGCCGCTCAAGAAGTCGGGGACCGCTGCCTTCACGATGGGCCCCGACTTGTCTTGATAGTCACCGCGATTCAGCAGACGTGTGGTCTTTCGCACATCCGCTTGTTTCGAGACCAGCACGGGAAGTGACCGCGAACGCAGCAGGAAGAGTTCGCTCTCCAGTTCGCGAAGTCGTGATAACCGTTTGGGTTGCGACCGTTCTTGGAACGCTTCCTCCACGATTTCCTGCTGAAGCGAATCACGTTGAGTCGCAGGTTTTCGAACCGCGTCGGCAACGTATTTGTCGCGACCCCCATAAACTTGCCGGTTCATTGGCGTTTCCCACCATTTGCGAATCGCAGTTTCGCCTAGCTCCAACGCTGCTACCTTATCCGACCTCAACTCCAAACCGCTGTTTCCCCACCGGACTTTGCCGCCACTGTGGATCCACGCCATTCCGGTCGATTCGAACGACTGACCCGAGGCGCCAGGAATCAACTCAGAAAAGGGAACGCGTAGTCTGACCCAACCCGACTCCGTCGGTAGGTCGCCAACTCGCTTCACCCGCTTGGGGTCGCTCCAGGTCTGTTGCTGGGATAGTTCTGTGGAGGTGTCGTCTCCCCAGTAGTACGTTTCGTAGTTATCCGTTCGCCATCCGAGTCGTCCATATTTTCCGTGGGAAATTTGGAAGCCAAGCATGTCGGGTCGCGCAGTCTCGTCGATCCACACATCGACGAACCATGCGTCCTTCTCCTCATCCGTTTTCTGGCTTCCGTGCGTCAGGAAACCGGTCATCAATTCAGCCGCATGGTGCCGATGAAAGCAGTTTGGATCCGCTTGGGTTTCTCGAACCATTCCTCGCTGCTGCGCTTCCGTCGCCAGAAACTCCCCTTCCAAAATACGAGCGGCGGGGACGAGTCCCGGAATCCAGACAAAGTCGCGCCGGCTCTTGGTGTCCTTCAATTGGATTCGAAGGTTCTCCTCCCATGCAACCGATTCTGAACTTGGCTTCGCATGAATTTTGTCTCGCAAGGATTCAATCTTTGCCACCAGCTGCAAGTCTCGCTGCCGGTCGTCTTCGTTCTGGTGCACGTAGTGCAGCGGTTCGCGTCGATCGCCAGGCGTGTAGACGCCGGCCTCTACCAAGTCATCGAAAAAGGCGGCCAGGGAATAGTAGTCTTTCGCTGAGATAGGGTCGAACTTGTGGTCATGGCACTCGGCGCAGCCCGTTGTCATGCCCAGCCAAACTGTGCCAAGAGCCCGGACATGTTCGCCCTTGAGCTTGTAGAGTTGCTCGGCTTCGATGGCGCCCGCTTCACAGTTCGTATTGACGATTCGGTTGTATCCCGATGCGACGAGTTGATCACTCGTTGGGTTGGGGAGTAAATCGCCTGCCAGCTGTTCGATCGAGAATTGATCAAAGGGCTGGTTATTGTGGATTGCCTCAATGACCCAAGCTCGGTACGCGCCGGATGCGATTGGTTCGTCGCTCACGAACCCGCTTGTGTCAGCCCAGCGGACCAAATCAAGCCAACGGACCGCTTGGTGTTCTGCATAAGCGAGTTCGTTCATCCATTGATCACGAAAATGAAAGAACTGTTGTTCCGAGGGATCCGACTGATAAAGACGTACTTCCTCTGCGGTCGGCGGCAGACCGCGTAGATCGAAACTCAAGCGACGCAAACGCTCGCGAGGACTCGCCATCGCGACGGGGGATGCGCTTTGATTGGACCATTCAGCTTCCAAGAACGCATCGACTGACTTTGCTGCGACCGCAAGTTGAGCGTCGCTCGATTCATTCGAAGAGGAGGAGGAAGAGGACGAGGAAGCTGCAGAGGAAGCTGCAGAGGAAGCTGCAGAGCGTCGAAGTTGTGTCCAAGCCCAATGAGGTTGGTACTCGCCACCCTCGCGAATCCATCGCTCGAGCAACGCTTGCTCCGATTCCGTCAGCCGCATTTCGGTTTCCGTGGGCGGCATCAATTCGTGTTTGTCGCTGGTTCGGACACGCGCGATCAATGCGGACTCTTCTGGATGCCCCGGTACGATCGCACCAGCGTCAGTCGCATCCTCGAATCGATCGAGACGGAGGTCTGCTTCGCGGCTCTGTTCATCAAGGCCATGACAGACAAAGCAGTTTTCGCTCAAGATCGGGCGGATATCGCGGTTGAAATCGACGGGCTCATCAGCCGTCGAGCGACCGCCAGCAATGCAAACGACCAGCAGGGCGAAAACAGTGTGGGAAATATGATTCATGAATGGTTGGTTGCATCGAGCGTACAAGCGTTCGGGCAACAGCAGCATCGGAGGAAGGGTGTCTCAGCGATAAGTCGCGAGGGTGCGGCACCGAGTCGTGACAATGATCATGGGAATCCTAGTCAATCCACGCCAATCGCGTCTTGGACGCAAGGCAAGCGGCTTGGTACATTTTGACCATGCGCGAGTCTGCTTCCGAATCGTTTCAAGCCGAGTTTTTCCGCCGAAACCCCCTGGCGGAGTCGGTCATCGCTTTGTTTGATTCACTGCCTCAGACGTACTTTTACGCCAAAGACTTGGAGAGCCGATTTGTGAGAGTGAATCGGTTGTTTCTGGAGAACCATGGGTTGTCGTCGGAAACGGAGGCTTTGGGAAAATCAGACCATGACTTTCATCCTCCGTTGTTGGCCAAGGCCTATATCGATGAGGATCGTCGCGTGATGGCCAATCGGCGGCCGCTGCCCGGTCAGGTTTGGTTGGTGTTGCACCGACGACGCACGCCGCGCTGGTATGTGTCAACGAAGACGCCGCTGTTTGACGCCGAGGATACGGTCGTGGGGGTCGCCGGTGCGATGTACCGAATCGAGCACCAGGAAGAACTGACTCTGTATCTACAGGAACTGCTTCCTGCCGCTCGTTACATCGAAAAGCACTACTCCGAGCCGATTCGGATGTCAGAGATGGCTTCGCTCGTCGGGCTTTCCTCGACGCACTTCAATCGTCGATTTCGGCAACTCTTTCGGATGACGCCGATGCAGTACCTTCGCAGTATTCGAGTTCAATCTGCCCAGAATCTATTGACGACAACGTCCCGGACACTGACCGAAATTGCGGTGGACGTCGGTTACACCGACCAGAGTCACTTCACAAAACGATTTCGCGAGGTCACTGGCATCACACCGTCGGCGTACCGAAAACGATTCGTTCGCTAGATTGATCTGTCCCGTCGTGTTGGGGACTCGTGCGGGATGCGATTGCGTGGACGTTCGGTCGAGTGTGAGGAGATTGTGTTCGAAGTGTTGTCTGAAGATGTGACCTGTCCCGCAAATTGGGGTGGGACGATAGACTGTCGCGACTTTAATGCGTGGAACCCGTCGCAAGTGAAGAGATCCACTTGGTTTCCGTCCCTACTTCCAGACCTGCGATTGTGTTGGCAAGCCGATTCGGTGGGTGTGGATGTCGGTGGATGTCGAAGGACGCAACGTGTTCAATCCCCTCAACGTCAGCATGCGAGATTCAGAATGACAGATCTGGGCGGTGACACGCCGACCGAATCGCAACATCCTGACGTCCCCATCCAGTCGTCGTTTCGGCTTCGCAATGGGATCTTGATCGGATGCTTGGTGACGATTGTTTTGGTTGGCCTATTGGTGCCGATGCCGTTCCGAGGGCCGGCGGCGGACCCACTTGCTGACCTCGCCCATGCGCCACTGTTTTGCGCGCTTGCGCTCGGAGCGTTGGGAGCATTAGCGGTTTGGTGGCCTAGCCAAGCGGTGACGGGGGCTGGCAAATCGGGCACCGTGATCCTGCGGTCGATGATTGTGATCGCGGCGCTGACGGTTTTTGGAATCGTCATCGAGCTGTTGCAACGCAATGTTGGCCGCAACGCATCCTGGGGTGACGTATCGGCGAATACGTTGGGGGCCGTCGCGGGAACGTTCGCTTTTTGGGGGTTGGAGTGGCGTCGACAATCCGATCGCCGATGGCCGGCGTTGGGCTTGTTCTTCGCCTCGGTTCTTCTCATCGTTTGGGCCTCCTGGGGACCGGCGATCACTCTCTGGAGAGTCATGTTCGGCAAATGAACGCCGGATTCGATACGCGAATCGTGCATGCGATTCGATGGTCTTTCTAAGACGTTGTCCGCCGCCAAGCCAGACTTTTGGGTTGGATAAATTGCCAAGTCTGAGCCCACGACTTTGCTTCGGAGCGAATCTTGATGCTGTGTCCAACGGTTCGATTCCCCACCGCTCGCTGAAGGTCAGAGCATTGTGAGGCAAGACAGGATGGAAAGTTGAATCCAGTTTGTCCCTCGGCATCATTGAACGCATGATGCTGAAACGAGGATTGAAGCATTGCGCGTCGGAGTTTGCGATGGTCGATTCACACGTGTTTGATTGCGATGCGATACATCCCCTCACAGCATTGGCAGCTTGAAACCGGGTAAACTATCGACGCGATTGACGTCCGTTTCCGCCTCACGGGGTTTCCGCCATGCCCGCCTATCACGTTCAGCGAAGCATCATCATTCAGGCTTCTCCTGAGAAGGTTTATGACACCGTTGCCGACTTCGGCACCTGGACGAAGTGGTCGCCATGGTTAGGCGTGGACAAGGAGGCCGTGGTGTCCGTGAGCGAGGACCCAAGGTCGATTCATTCGCATTATCACTGGAAAGGTGAATTGGTGGGTGAAGGTGTGCTAGAGCATGTCACGTTGGACCGACCCCATCTGATCGAGGACGAGATCCGATTTGTCAAACCGTTCAAATCGCAGTCGGATGTCAGCTTTGAATTAGAGCCGGAGGGCGACGGGACGAAGATCACATGGCATATGAAGGGCAAGCTGCCCTTTTATCTGTTTTGGATGAAATCCAAAATGGATGTGTTCATCGGCATGGACTACCAGCGTGGACTGAAAATGCTACGCGAGCTGATCGAGACGAGTCGCGTGCTTTCGGATGTCAACATCATGGGAGTCGAGGACGTTGAGTCAAAGAGTCTGATCGGGCATTCAAATACGAGTTCGATCGATGGGATCAGTGCGGCGATGGAGACGTCCATTCGATCGGTCACGGAGAAGCTAACCGGTTCCGGAGCGTGCATTGATGGTGAGATGATTAGCGCCTACCACCCAACGGACCTGAAGCTGGGTCGTTTCGATTTTATTACTGGCTACGCGTTGGATCACGCAACGCCGGTGCCTGCTGGTCTGGATCGTTGCGACTTGCCGGCCGGAAGAGCGTTGCATGTCCGTCACACAGGAAGTTATGACAACCTCGGCAATGCATGGAGCGGGGCGTATCAGTTCGCACGTTACAAAAAACTAAAGATCGCCAAGCAGGATGGCTACGAGATTTATCGGAATGACCCCAACGAGACGGATTCAGCCGACCTAATCACAGACATCTATCTTCCGCTTCGCTGACCCGCTGTATTCAGGCGGCTCGCGACTTTGGGATCGACACGAAGAATTCCGATCCGTTCCTGGGCGAAGACCCTACCCAGATCTTGCCGTTGAATCGTTCCACGATGCGTTTACAGATGGCCAGCCCGATCCCGGCCCCTTGGAATTCATCGCGGTGGTGCAAGCGTTTGAAGATGCCGAAAATTTGCTCACTGGATGAGTCTCAATTCCAATCCCGGTATCCCGGACCGAAAACTCAATGGTCACCTCGGGTGATTCGCCGGATCCACGGATTCTGGTGCTGCGCCGTCACCCTGCCAGGAGTGGTCGCACCACGCCACTCCCAGCCTCTCGGCACTGCGGGCAGCAGCTGGAACCGAGCAGCAGTTGAGCCGGGATGCAGCTGAGCTGGGCCAACCGCTCGAAAGGGCTACGGTTGACGGATCGGAGTCGTTTTCCGGTGGTCCGATCCAAGGGGTAGCTCGCTCCGTAAGGAATGGTGCAGGATCGGAACGCTCGTGGCATAATGTGGCCTGCGTGATCCATCCATTCCCACCGTTCGAGCCCACCTAACGCTATGCCTAAACTCACTCGTCGACAATTCTCGGCCGTAACGGCGTCCGCCGTCGCTGCAGCTGCCACACGAACAAGTCTCGCCCAAAGCCCCAATGAACAGCTGGGCGTTTGCATTGCGGGAGTCAATAGCCGCGGCGGTGAGCACATTCGTGGTTTCAACAAAGACCCGCGAACCGTCATCCGCGCCATCGTCGACATTGATGAGGAGGTGGGCCGCAAGCGTGCTGACCAAGTCGGCGAACTGCAGGGCAAGAAGCCGGAAGTGTTCAAGGATGTCCGCGAAGCGATTGATAGCGACGGAATCGATATCCTGACATGCGCGACGCCCAACCACTGGCACGCACTGATGGGCGTTTGGGCGATGCAAGCTGGTAAGGATGTGTACATCGAGAAGCCCATTAGCCACAACATTCATGAGGGGCGGGCCCTGGTCGCGGCGGCCGAACGCTACGGACGAATGTTCCAGACGGGAACCCAGTCACGCAGTAGTGGCGCCTGCCAAGACGCAGTCAAGTTCATTGCGGATGGCGGCATCGGTGAAGTGAACTTCGCGAGAGGACTTTGCTACAAGCGTCGGAAATCGATTGGCTTGCGTGGCGACTACATGATTCCCGACAACGTCGATTTCAATCTTTGGAGCGGCCCTGCTTCCTATACCGATCCGAAGCTGACGCGTCAGCGATTCCACTACGACTGGCATTGGCAACGCCACTACGGCAACGGTGACCTTGGGAATCAGGGGCCTCACCAAACCGACATCGCGCGTTGGGGACTCGGCGTCAATCGGCACCCAGAGTCGATCATCAGCTATGGCGGGCGTCTTGGTTATCAAGCCGAACGCAAAGATGAGGCTTACATTGATGCCGGTGACACCGCCAATACCGAAGTTTCGATTTACGATTACGGTGACAAGTGCATCGTGTTCGAGACGCGCGGACTCGACGTTTCGCAATCGGCGGGTAAAGAGGTCGATGCCATGTTTGGCAAAGGCAAGGGAAACAAAATCGGCGTGATCTTTTACGGTGCGGACGGCTACCTTGCACAGATACGCTATGACCAATGCAAAGCCTTCGACAAAGACATGAACGAAATCAAGGAGTTCAAGGTCAGCAATGTTGGCGATGCTCACTTCGGCAACTTCATCGATGCCTGCGTTTCTCGAGACTACGGCTCCTTGAACGCCGATGCGATGACGGGGCACTTGTCCGCTGGTGTCAGTCACCTTGGAAACATCTCGTATTACCTGGGTGAGCAAAATACGGCATCGGTCGACGAGGTCGCTCAGGCTGTCGCAAAGGTCAAGAGTTTGGATGACAACGCGGTCACACTGAATCGAACGGTCGAGCACCTGAAGTCCAATTCGGTTGATCTCGACAAGTCGCCGTTGGCACTTGGTCCATTGCTCAAATTTGATAACGCGACCGAACGTTTCACCAACAATGACGCGGCCAACGAGATGCTGACTCGTGACTATCGGAGCGGATTCGAGGTCCCAGGCGCGGACAAGGTATAGCGATGCACTGCGTCCGTGCGGTGCAGACGAGTGGACAAAAAAAGACGCGTGGTGCCGATGGCATCACGCGTCTTTTTCGTTGGCTTCGCCGCGTTCGTTGGCTGGTTGGCAGAACCTTGCGTCTGAGCGGCCTTAAGCGTTGGTGGACAACACGATCAAACTTTGGGATCGAAATCTCGCGATTTGCGACTCATCAAGGCGTTTGCTTGGTCGTCGTCGACGAATTGCTCCGCTTTGGGATCCCACTTCAACTCACGGCCAAGCATCAATGCGATGTTGCAGAGGTGGCAAGAAGTCATCGTGCGGTGGTGCGACCAGACGTCCGAGATCGGTTTGCTACGATCTTCAATGCAATCGAAGAAGTTCTTCATATGATTTCCCGGTTGCTTTCCTTTGCAAAGCTTGATGATCGCCTTGTCGAGTTCTGCCCGGTCAGCATCAGTCAGGTCATTGATGGGACGACCTTCGAGTTTGCCTCGGTTGACAAAAATACGTCCTTTGTCCCCTTCAAACAGAATGCCATTGCCGAAGTCGACGTTGTCACCCTCTCGCTTGTAATGATTGTTAACGCTCATCACAGAGCCGTTTCCATAGGTCAAGTCGATGTGGAACTCGGTTGCCGTATTGAAGGCATTCGGAAGAGATGCCTCTCCGTTCAGGAATGACTGCCAGTTAAAGTCACTTGGTACGATGTCAGTGAATTTCCCCTCGCCATTCACTTTCACTGGGCCATCTTCGCCGGGAGCCAAGGCCCACTGGGCGATGTCAATATGATGGGCGCCCCAGTCGGTCATCTTGCCGCCCGAGTACTCAAAATACCAACGGAACATGCGGCGACGTTCGTTGGAGTAGTCAACCATTGGTGCTGGGCCTACCCACATGTTCCAGTCGATATCGTCCGGTGCGGGCGTGTTTTCGAAAGGTCCACCCGATGGCGCGCCACCAATGGCAACGTAGGCATTGACGTTGTTGCCCAAGCGTCCGCTTTGCACCATTGCGATGGCAGTCAGGAATTGGTCTTTGGCACTGCGCTGTTGTGTTCCGACCTGAAAGACGCGTCCCGTTCTTTCGACGACTTCGCGAATCTGCTTGCCTTGATCGATGGTCAACGTCAGCGGCTTTTCGCAGTACACGTCGGCGCCACCTTCTAACGCGGCGATGGCGATTGGGACGTGCCAATGATCGGGGGTTCCGATCGTGACCACATCAGGCTTCTCCACCCGAAGCATCTCACGATAGTCGCGGTAGGTGTTTAGCTTGCCGCCAAAGTCCTTGTTGAATTCTTCGGCATGTTTGTCGTCAACATCACAGACTGCAATCATGTTGGCGTGCTTGGCCGCGCCGCGAGCAATGCTGCCGCCGCGGTTGTAGCGGCCGCGACTTCCACCGACGCCGATCGAGGCTAAGCGAAGTTTTTTCGAATCGTCTTGGGCCGATGCCGAGTGAGAAACAGCGAGGGCGGATCCGGCAGCGGTTGCCTTGATAAATCCACGGCGTGATGAATGCATAAGAGGGCTCCTGGGGGTTTTCGGTAGGAGCCAACATGATAGCTGAAACTTGTTTCGATTGGATGCAGCAGAAAAACGCACCAAACGGCCCGTCGCGAGCTCTCCTGCTGCTGCCACGAGGTTCCTGGGATGGGGTTCAGCCGCCTCCGAATGAGTGGGCCTGCCGAGGGGAAATCTGCGGCGCAAATGTACGCCGTCCCCGAATTACAACCACATAGACGCTCGACGGAGAAACCATTCGGGGCACCCGGAAATTTCATCCCAGGACGAACAGACGGGGCTCGGCTCTGCAGCCGATTGCAAGCGAGAGAACGTGGTCGCGGCGCTAGGTCAGCGGCAGTGGACTGTCGCAGAGCTGCTTCCAGATTGCGGTCAGTCGATCCTCATCGGGGATGCCTCCCGTCCGATCAAAGACGATCCACGGCCGCGCTTTGCGGATCACGCCCTTCTCAAGAAAGTCGCCGAACAACCGCAGTCGAAGCAAGGAATCGGTCGAATGGTTGGTGGTGAACGGGCTATCGTAGGGGCCCAGCAGTACGGCGACGGGGTGATGTCCCTTGGCGATGGAAATCGGCGCGGAGCCTTGAGATTCCACTTCATCATCGCCGCTCAAATCGGTTGGGACCAGCGACTCGATTGATTGGCAGTCGACATCCACATCAAGTTGGGGATGCGAGTCGAGCAAATCTGTTTGTAGCGAGATCGTCGCTTCGAGCACAAACAGATCGGTCGAGGTTTCGATCGGTTCGAGTGCAAGTCGGAGAGCGTAGGAATGCCCGCCCTGTGGGTAGTTCACGTTCCACGAGTTTCCTCGCGTGAACTGTTCCGCCGCTTGTGGCAAAGCCGTCGAGTCGACCGCATGCATTGAAATCAACGGTCGGCCGTTTCTGAGTTCAACGTTAGAGATCGAGATCGGGTGTTCACCACCGCGTGCATCGACGCGCCATGTGGACTGGCCATCATTCCAGCTTGCGAATCCTAGCTGATCGGTCACCCACATGATCGAATCTCCCTTGCGTGATTGTCACAGCGAAATCCTGCGAGCCGAGTGACCCGCAGGAACGAGCCGTGAGCGGCACTAGCCGGCATACTCGGCCGAGAAGAATTCCTTGCTCTTCTCCACGTCAGGATTGATCGATCGGTTGCCTTCCTTCCAGTTGGCTGGGCAAACTTCGCCGTTCTCCTCGAAGTGCTGCAGCGCCTTCACCATTCGAAGGGCTTCGTCAACGCTTCGCCCCAGAGGAAGGTCGTTAACGACTTGGTGGCGAACGGTGCCCGTCTTGTCGATCAGGAACAGTCCTCGCAATGCGATTCCGTCGTCAAGCAAAACGTCGTAATCGCGGGAGATCTGTTTGTTCAGGTCAGCCACAAGCGGATAATCCGTCTTGCCAATGCCGCCCTGGTCGCGAGGCGTGTTGGTCCAGGCGAGGTGTGTGAAGTGGCTGTCGATGGACACGCCCAAGATCTGGACGCCCAAATCGGCGAAATCCTTCGCGCGGTCGCTGAATGCGATGATTTCCGTCGGGCACACAAAGGTGAAGTCAAGCGGCCAAAAGAACAGCAGCACGTACTGGTCACGATAGTCGCTGAGGGAAACCTCTTTGAATTGACCGTCAGGCATGACGGCTTGTGCTTTGAAATCGGGAGCTTGTTGAGTAACCAAAACACTCATCGCGAACTCTTTAATTCTGTTTCTAGGAAGTTGTACGCAAACGATTTGACGTGTCGGCGCGAGGGC
>JBPCVD010000161.1:0-4997 GCA_051010815.1 Rubripirellula sp. | reverse complement strand
CATCGGTGTTTCGGATCAGCGCTTTCGAGTGGAATAGCCACGATCGATTCGTTTTTGGCGTCGACCGCAGATCGTTGGAAAGATCGTTCGGCGGAAGTCGCTATTATGGGGCCAGGGTCAAAAAAGGTTGGTCTGAAAAGGATGGCCTGAGAGGCGCCGGTACGGTGGGGTTCGCCGCCAGCGAGTCCGAGTGGAGTCGTCTTCGATTCGAGTTAAGGAAGCGTTGCAGCGGACTTTTTATGTCGAACATACAATCAAGGCTTCAGTCTCTTCTCCTTCAGGCTCGAGCGATCGCGGCACCGGAGGAGCGCACTGCCTTCTTGGATGTTGCTTGCGGTGATGATCATCAATTACGTGTGGCGGTCGAGGAAGCGTTGCAGCGGTCGACTCCCTTGACCGAAGCGACAGAGAGCGAGGCGTTCAACGGGCCAGCCGCCACCGTGGATACCAAGGACTTTGGTCCTCAAGAGGACGCAAAAGGGGCGACCTCGAATCCAAAATCAGACGACCTCTCAGTGGGAAGTCAGGTTTCGATGAATGATGCTTCGTCGAAAAAGATTCACGACGAAAATGTACAACGCTCGGATGCCGCCAAGGAGAGGACGCGGATCACGGAAAGCCAAAAGCCGGCGGTGGTCACATCGAATCGAAGTGTGTTGACAGCGCTCGGTCGGACGGCGCTCGGTCGGACGGCGCTCGGTCAGACGGCGCTCGGCCTGACGATGAACGCTAAACCAGTCTTGCTGCGAGAGTCGATCAGTGACGGCGAAGAGCCGATGGTTCGGCCCTCGCCCGAGGTTCCCGAAAGCAAGGCGGACGATCGGTATCGGATCGATGGCGAAATTGCTCGCGGCGGAATGGGAGTTGTGTTGCGAGGTCGTGATATCGATCTGGGACGTGACTTGGCGATCAAGGTTCTCCTCGATTCTCATAGTGGCGATCCCGAAGTGATCGCCCGCTTCATCGAAGAGGCTCAGGTTAGCGGTCAGCTTCAGCATCCAGGGATCGCGCCGGTCTATGAACTCGGACAGTTCTCCGATGGCCGCCCATTCATCAGTATGAAGCTGGTGAAGGGTCGAACGCTTTCCGCGCTGTTGGTCGCACGCAAGAACATGATGCAAGACCAAGCAAAGTTCCTGGGGATCTTTGAGCAGATTTGTCAGGCGATGGCCTACGCACATAGTCGTGGCGTGATTCATCGTGACTTGAAGCCGTCGAACATCATGGTCGGCGCGTTCGGCGAAGTGCAGGTCATGGATTGGGGGCTGGCAAAGGTGCTGGCTGAGGGTGGCATCGAGGACGAGCGTCGTGACCGAGACGTGGAACCTGAAACGAGCCATATCCGAACCATGCGCAGTTCCTCGGGGGATACCTCGGGTTCGTATGGTTCGAAAACGGAACTGGGGCGCGTGCTTGGGACCCCGGCTTACATGCCTCCCGAGCAGGCGACTGGTGATGTCGATCGATTGAATGAGCGCGTGGACGTGTTCGGTTTGGGCGCGATTTTGTGCCAAATTTTGACGGGGCAGCCGCCCTACGTGGGAAAAGTGGGATCGGACATCTACTGGCTCGCCAGTCGTGGCATGATGAATGATTGCCAAGAGCGTTTGGACGCATGCGGCGCCGACCCAGAACTACTGCAGATTGTTCACGGCTGCCTGCAGCTCGATCCGGAGAAGCGGTATCGCGATGCCTCGGTAGTCCGAGATCAAATCGCGGGTTACTTGGCTTCGGTCGAAAAGCGATTGCGGGACGCGGAAGTCGGCGAGGCTGAGCAGGCGGCTCGGGCGGAAGAGGCGCAGCTCACCGCGGCTGCTGCCGATGCTCGGGCAAAGGCTGAGCGACGCGCAAGTCGCCTGAAGCTGGGGCTGTTGTCGGCTGTCTTCGGTTTTACTCTGTTGGCCGCGTTGGCCGCCACGAGCTATCTTCGCCAGCAGCGAGCCAAGAACGTGGTCATCAGTGACGCATTGGACGCAAAGAGCGACTACCTGTATGTCGCGCATTTGCAAATGACTGATGAAGCGTGGAAGACGGGTGCGGTAAGACGTGTTCGTGAGCTGTTGCGTCAGCACGATCCAGTGGTCGGGGAGAAGGACCGCAGGACGTTTGAGTGGCACTATTTTGATCGGCTCTCCAGGAGGCTTCAGGCTGATCCTGAGATGGACTACGGCGATATCGTCACAAGAGTTGCCGTCTCCCCGGATGGTGAGTACACCGCCGTCGCAGGGAACGACTCCGAGATTCAGATTTTTGACATGCGATCTTATGAACGCGTTGCCACGCTTCGTGGTCATGAGCAGAAGGTCCAGCAGATATTGATCTCCGAGGACGGGAACCAGATGGTGACCGCAGACCGCAATCGATTGCGGATTTGGCAACGCACGAACAACGAATTCGTCGCCTTGGTCGATGAAGCGACTTCTGATCCGCATTTGTTGATGTTGTCGTCGCGACCGGCGACGTTGTTGTCGGTCACTGACAAGCTGTTGAATGTTTGGGATCTGGATGAAGAAGATCCGACGCCACGGCCGTTGGCTTTTGACGCATCGGTGGTGGATTTGACCTGGTTGGTCGAAGGAGAGAGTCTCTTGGTTTCGACGGCTGATGGATTGGTGCAAAAGCTGGGGATCGCGTCGGACTCCGAGCCGTTGACGCTACTCGACCTTGCAGATCCCGCGCTCTCCCTGGCGGTCTCGAAAGATGGGAATCGGGTGGCGGTAGCGACGCAGACGCAGACTCGTGTTTTCCGTGTGAAAGACGGTGTCGATTTGGAGTCGGAGCTCAATTTGGGTCAGCCTGACGGCGTACAACGCGACCTCATTTCGCTGGGGGACTCGTTTCTGCAGGTCAGTGATCGGAGTCGTTCCATCTACGACTTTGCGACCGGTGAATTGCAAGGACGCATTCCCGTTGAATCGAGAGACACGATGTCGATGACGGTCGTTTCGGATAACGGGAAGTCCATCGCTACGTTTGGCTTGGATAACCTGGTTTCGATTTGGGACGGCCGAAACGGAAAGCAAGTGGGGACGGTACGCGGACACGACAACGTGGTCTATGCGGCAGCTTTCGACCCCATTGGCCGTGTCGTGACGGCAGGGCGTGACCAGTTGATTCGAGTGTCGTCGCAGGGCGAGGGTTCCGGGCCGCTGGCCCTTCGAGGGCACGCCGGCAGAATCTGGTCGATTGCGTTTTCAGCGGATGCCAGAGTGCTTGCTTCCGCTGGCGAGGATTCCAATGTGATTCTTTGGGACACCAGCGATGGTTCGGAGATCACGCGTTTGACGGACCACACCGAGAGTGTGCAATTCGTGACCTTCGCGCCCCATCGCCCAATCTTGGCGACGTCGGGGCGGGATGACACGATCAAGCTTTGGGATTCCGAAACCTATGAAATGATCGGCGAGTGCTTGGGGCATACGGGCGACGTGAATTCGTTGGCATTCTCAGAAGATGGCAGTTGCCTCGTCTCCGGTGGCGACGACGGAGTGGTGTTCGTTTGGGATGTCGATTCGAGAACGGCGCTGGGCAAGTACGAGATGGAATCTGGGATGGTTTGGGCGGTCGCCTACGGTCGCGATGACCGCGTTGTCTTTGGCGGCACAAATCAAGCCGTGCTGTCTTGGGACTTTCGAACAGAGGCCGAGCCCGAGTCGCTTTATAGTGACGAATCGAACATCACCTCGATTGATTTTTCACCCGACTATCAGACGTTGGCCTTCACATCCGGTAACGGGTCGATCACTTTGTTCGATAACAAACTTGGAAAAGAAAGTTCACGCCCGACCGCGCACGCGGGTGATGCAATGTTCACGGCGTTTTCTCCGGACGGCCGGACTCTGGTGTCTGCGGGTGCCGATGGGAAAGTTGTCTTTTGGTATGTCGAAGCGAACGAGCCGACCATCACGTTTGATGATCACAACGCCCATGTTCATTGCGTAGCCATTTCTCCCGACGGACAGATGGTCGCCTCGGGCAGTTGGGATTCGACGGTGCGATTGTGGAAAGCGGATTGAATTGACGAATCGTCTGCCGAATACGTCGACTGCATTCCGATCCCGTGCCGCCATTTTCTAGTCTTCGATGACGCAGAGGTCAGTCTTGAGAAAGTTCTACCGCCGATAGTTTTTCGGCGAGATAGGCCTTGAGTTCGACGCTGACCTCGGACAGATCGAATCCTCTCTCCGTTCGCGGTTGATCGAGGGCCTGTCGCATCAAATTGTGCATGAGGTATTTACCCGAGGGTAACTTCATGTGAATCGCATCACGATGCAACGCTTCGATGGACTCCAATGGAGCGTCGCCAGATGCGATCTCCGCAGCAATTGCGTTTAGCAGCCTCATCGCTGCTGTGACACGAAAATCGCGATTGGGATGCTGCCGGCGAAGCGTTTCGAGCAACGCTTGAAAGTACGCCTCACTGTGTTGCAAATCACCGGCTGAATCGTTGGATGCGTATTCTTCGGCGCGACTTTCCGTCCGCGCCCATCCTGTGTGAATGACGACGCGAGCTTTCGGCTGCATCGCCAACCATTTTCCAATCACCTCCGCATCCTTTTCAACGGTTGAACCATAGTGCGGTTGAAAGCAAAGGATGTCGTATTGTTTCTCTATCAGCGCTGTTGGCCAAAGCGTCGACGTTGTCACGCACGGCTCTTCGGGATTCGCATAGATGTAGGGAAGACTTTTTCCACAATCGACGTGCCATTGCACATCCTCGTCCAACCACGGCGGTACGGTATCCCAAGTCAGTGAATTTCCGATCAGAAAGACGCTGGCTTCATCAGCCGGAATCGGCGTGTCTGAAATGCTTGACGCGGATTGGGTTTGCGTCGCACCATCTTCAGCGATCGATTTGGAAGTCTGCCCCTGTACCGATTCAGGGTTGTTCTGTCCCGTTGCCAGCGAGACGCCGTGGATCGACATTGCTGCGAAAACGATCGTCAACACGTTCGCGAAAGAGTTCATTGAGATCCCATGAGTGGTTGCGGAGGAAC
>JBPCVD010000160.1:0-12820 GCA_051010815.1 Rubripirellula sp. | reverse complement strand
CGTGTCACCCTCTGCGTTTCCCGGCAGAAAGAGATCAGTTTCTTGGCTCGACAGAGCAGGGTGAACTGAGGGATGTGACCGAAGAGTGGGGAGTCCAAACTTCGCCCGGGCGAGGCCTTGGTGTCCTTGCGGGTCTTTTCGACGGAGAGTCGATGGGATTCTACGTTGCGAATGACATGTCCTCCAACTTCTATTTCATGCTTGAGACGGATAGCGAAGATCAATCAACGCTTGTCGACAGTGCCACGGCAAGAGGACTGGCACTGGATGGCCGGACGATGGCACAGGCCTCGATGGGTGTCGCCGCCAGTGACTTGGACGGTGATGGTGATCTCGATTTCTACGTCACCGGATTTGCGAGGGAATACAATATTTACTACGAGCAGACGCTGCCAGGCATTTGGAAGGATCGAACGAATCGCATGGGACTCATTACGCCGACGCTGTCGGTCGTCGGCTTTGGCACACAGGCCGTAGACCTCGACGGTGACGGAATCCAAGAGTTGATCGTGACGAACGGCCACATCGGTCACTTCGACGAGCCAGACAGTCTGCCCTACGCGCAGCCGATGCAGCTATTTAGGCGTGGCGGAGATGGCACGTTCTCGCTCGTGGATATCGCTCCCTGGGGCAAATACTTTGCGAACGATCACGTCGGTCGTGCACTGTGGACGATTGACGTCGACTGCGACGGACGCGAAGACATGATGGTCACGCATAACGCGGAGCAGGTTGGACTGCTGATGAATCGCTCCGATGATCGACATGATCGTGTTGCATTCCGACTCGTCGGCACCGACGTCGCGCGCGATGCAACCGGGGCGATAATTCGATTCGAATGCAATGGAAAAGAACGAACGCTGTGGATGCTGAGTGGTGATGGCTATCTGTGTAGCAACGAACGCACCTTGAGAGCAGGACTAGGCGACGCGAAGCAAATCGCCAATGTACGTGTCACTTGGCAAGACGGCACGACAGATTCGTTCGGCGACTTGAAATCCAACTCAGAGTACCTGTTGGTGCAGGGACAGGATGAAGCTTACCTGTCACGCGACTACAAGTGAGCACAGGCTATCGCCGAATACCGTTCCGGCTAGCAACGCCGTCAACCTCAACGTGAGTTGGAGTCCTCGAATGCGAACGGGACCGGCTGGCCCTCGATCACGACCCAGCGTTTATTAGGCTCGAGGCTGGAAAGCACCTGCACTTTACCGCTGGGCCAACGAATCCTGACTTCCTGAAGATCTGTTTCGGAGCCCAAACCGAACGTCACGACAGCCTCATTGCGAGACAGAAAGCCGTCACCCGCGTTGACCCATTCCGTAAAGCGTTGGTCGCCGCTAACAACCTCAACCTTCGCCCCAATCGCATCTCGCTCGCTGTCGACGCCGATCAATTGCAACTGAATCCAATGGTTGTTCGATTGTGTCTCATTGATCAACAGAGCCGAGCGTTCACCCAAGTGCGTGATCGCGACATCCATTCGTCCATCGCGATTAAAGTCGAGCCTGGCGAGGGCGCGTCCCACATGAGGCTGCCCCCAATAACCTGATTCATCCGCAACATTTGTTAGCTGAAATCGGCTCCCAAGATTGACAAACAACTGCGAGGGCTGCGCGAAGGGTGCGTTGAGATCGCTCGCTTTCTCGATGTGACCATTGGTCACCATCAAGTCGAGATCACCATCATTGTCGTAGTCGACGGCCTGCGTCCCGAATCCCAATACGGCAGCTGTTGGCAACCCTAATCCGTACTGCACATTTCGATCTTGGAACGTTCCATTCTCGTTGAGATACAAACTCACATTCTCGTTCTGGAAATTCGTGACGTGCAGATCCAACATCCCGTTTCCAGTCAGATCCCCAGCCGCGACTCCCATGGACGCTGTATTCCCGCCATTGAAACCGTGGGCGCATCCTCGCAACATCGCTTGATCCGACCAACTGCGTTCCCCTGCTTGATAAGCCCAAAGCTGATTCGGATACAGGTCATTTGCGACAAACACTTCGTTCCCTGGTAACCCATCAAAATCGCTAACCACGATACCAAGTCCGGCACGCCCGGTTGCGACTTCTCCGTCGACTTCTCCAACGACCCGCAGATTTCCGTCACCCGCTTGGTCGCGCAACAGGACTCGATCTTGCCCCGCTCGAAAGTCCATGGGATTCATCGACTTCACGATCGTTCCAGCGGGATCGATCACGGGTCGCTCCGCGAGATCCGGATCATCCAGGTAAACCACCTCGTAAAGGTCAGGTATCTGGTCACCGGTCAGGTCCGCCAATGCCAGAGATGTGGTCATGAGCGTTTTCTTATCGCGGCTCAGCGTCGACCGTGCGAAAGTGCCGTCACCGTTGTTCAGCAACAGCACATTCGAACCAAGGTTTCCTAGAACGATGTCAGGAAATCCATCCTGGTTCCAGTCGCCGCTGGTGGCTCCAATGGAATAGCGATTTTCATCCGCCGCTGCTGGCAAAGTGACATCTCGCAACTCTCCATCGACGGAGCGATATAGCAAGTTACTTTGCGTTCCAATGAAGTCCGGTGCATCGCAACCGCCCTGAGCGAAATAGAGATCTGCTCTTCCGTCCAGATCGTAGTCAAGTGCGACGACTGCACCCCCGATCGATTGATACACGGAGAATCCATACTCGTGGGGAACGCTGGCGACTTGAAACGAGTGTTCCAAACCGACTTTATCCGACACATTTCGAAAATGAGGTGGCACGATCACCGCCGATTCAGACGTAGCACGAAGCGATTCCCCCGTGCCCTTCGGTTGTTCGATGGCCTGGATAGAAAACATCTCTCGAGGCAACCCGCACAACCTTTGCGACTCCGTCGGCAGACCACCGCCGGAAGCGATCAGCGAACGCAATTCCGCATTCAGCTGCTGAACATCGCCGGGGGGCATTTTTTGATAATGTGCAGCGAGCATTCTCCAAAGCGTTGCCTCCAAGACGCGTCCAAGCTTGCTCAATGAGCCTGACAACTGAATCATCGCGGCCGCGTTTGGTGGCGAAGACTCCGCAATGCTGTTGTTTTCTCGCAAGGTTCTCCTGAGCGCCTTCCACCTGTCTTCCCAGGCTTTGGACGCCTCTGTGTTGCCCAATGATTCGAACAGTGATCGCAACCGCCCAATCGACCGGAGATCGGTCGGATCGCGATCGACGGCCTCCAACAACGATCGAATCGCCGACTCGGACTGCCCCTGCAACATTTGAAAGGTTCCGACCGCAGCCCAATATTCGGCAAAGGCCTTGTGCTCGTCGTTGGTCGCTCCTAACCACTGATGGAACGCCTCATCGTCTTGTGCTTCGGCGGCGACGCGACCATAGAAGGCAAAGATCGATGGCGGCACATTTCCCGACGTCACGTCCTCCCTCAACGTTAACAGCGCCTCGGCATAATTTTCTTCCATGAACAGCTTGCGCGCCACAGCCGAAGAGCCGATGGGAAAATATTGGACGTCGGTCGACTGTTGGCTAGCCGTTGACGGATCGTCGTACATCGCGTCACTCAGGTGTATCAACGCATGCAATTCGTCATTGCGTACGTTTCCAAGTCGACAAAGATGCTCGATGTGTTCGGCCGCCTCGTGCCTGCGTCCCTGTCGATTGAACAACTGAGCCAACTTCCGGTGGACTTCTGGCACCTCTGGTAGCCGATCAAGAATGGCTTGGTAGCGTCTCTCGGCTTCCGAGTATTGGCCTAATTGCAGCGACCAGTCCGCCGACTGCCCCAACGCGGGTAACCCTGCTTCAGGGTCGTCCGCGGGAATAGCATCGAGCGACTCGATCGCATTTCCCAACTCTCCACGCGAGGCTTGAAGAGTGGCAAGCCGAAATATCACTTCGACATCATTGGGATCGGCAAGCAGCAGCGACTGAAGACCATTCATGGCTTCAGCAAATTTCCCCTGTTCCAGCTGTCGATCGATGCGATCGATCTTTCCCATGCGATCCAAAGGCGCCGCGTCGTCGAGCTCCGAAGTCGCATCGCTACCCGATTCGGGGGCTTTCACAGACGCTTGATCTTCCGCCGTGGCATTGGCTAATTGCGAACGCGTCGTTGCGTGGCGGCCGCAACCTGAAAATAAAAGTGTCGACGCCAGAAAGAACGCGACAGATAGCTGGAACACTCCTCGGTGACGGACCGTAAGCAGTTCTGATGGAGAATCGCGGCCATCGACCATGACGTAGTCCAAAGAATTATCGAACCAATCTACCGTTCTGCGGCAACCGCCAACGGGTGGGGGAGTACACGGATACACCAGGCTCGTTCTACGTCAACCGATGACGTAAAGATCAACGCCTTCCGCCTCTACCCATTGAAATCAAAAAACCTCACGCCTCGAGGAGAGACATGAGGCAGTCGTTCAATGTGCAGGTTCGTGTCGCCGCAAATCAGTTGCTGCCGCTCTGTCGCGTACCATAGTTTTTCATCTGCTCCTCGTACTGAGCCTGCTGATCCGCTTGCATTTGGTTTGCCTGAGGATCGGTGTTCTCAATCACGGCGGTGTCTCCACTTCCGCATCCGGTGAAACTCAGGGTGCCAAGCGAACCTGCGACCACCAACAATAATGCGAACTTCTTCATATCTAGCCTCAAGCAGTAAATTGATAGAGTTGCCCTACGAGCGTGGACCAATCGATGATGCTCGATGGCTACGCTCGATACAAGTGGTGACACAACGATTCAAACGCATATGCGGAACGAATATCAAGTGAGTCGGAGCTTTACGGGTCACCGCACGAACAGGACCACACCCCAACCACCCCAGTGTTGCCAGAAACGAATGGATGGAATGCCTGCGAAGTACCCCTATCGGAGCTTCCCGCTTCTTCGGGTCCGATCAAATCGGGCCGGAAAATCGAATTCGGCCCGCCGGGGGGATCGCTCTCGCACGTCAGCGCGTCGTTTTCGATGTGGTATCCGCCGCCGATCACTGCATTCAGGGACGGACACCTTTGTCGATCCAAATGGTATGAAGGGCAATCATTCGCTTAACGGATCATGGCTGATCCGACGAATGGACCACCTCAACAAGATCCTGTTGCTCGCCTCAACCACGAAGACCTTTCGGATGCCGTCCCACAAGTCCAACCCCGAATTTCGCGCGTTTCCGGCTCAAGGATGCGATACATCGACCCAGGTTTGTCGATCGCGTCGACGGTGGCGGTTCGCCCTTGGGGCAACCTTGGGATGGATCGTGATGCTCTCCTCGTTGCCCGGCTGCCGTGACCGGGAACCGGTCGCGAGCGCTCCCAACAATGCCAAGGTCGAAGAGCCTCGCGTTCGTCTCCAAACTGCAATGCAAGCGGAGGATTGGGAACTCGCCAACCAATACGCGCAAGAAGCGCTGATCATCAGCCCCAGCGATCCTGATCTCCTGACGCTCGCCGCGAAGACTGCGGCTTACTGTGGGAAGAAGCGAGAGGCCGCCCAATTGCTAGTCGACGCGGCAACCCATTCGAACTTCTCGCCCGAGAGTCGTGTTGACTTCGCAGTTCAAGCATTGATCGATGTCGGCGAACTCTACAAAGCCGTCGATCTGCTTGAGGCATCGCTTGAGCAGAATCCTGAGAACCACCGACAACGCCGCACACTTGTCGGCTTCTTGTCGGAAGTTCAGCGCATGGAATTGCTTCCTACTCATCTTCAGAAGTTATATCTCGCTCGGCAGTTTGATTTTCACCTGCTACTCACGGTCACGGAAACATCCTCTCACAGACTCTCTCCCAAGACTGCCCAGACGCTACTTGAACGCAATCCCGCCGATCACCGTGTACGGCTTTCAGAAGCCTTTGTGCTGATGTACCGGCATGACGCGAAGGCTGCCGCAAAAGTGCTCGAAGACATCTTGGAGCATCATCCAGGCTTCGCGCCCGCGCACGCTATGTACGGCCAAGCCTTGATGGCTGAGAACCGTCTGGGTGAGATCGAGGACTGGATCGCAAACAGTGATACCGAGTCTTTGCAATTTGCAAATTACTGGCTAACACTCGGCGATCTTGCTCTGCGAAACGACGAAATTGCGGAAGCCTGCCGCGCCTACTGGGAAGCAACGCGTCGCAATCCTAACAGCAACGCTGCATGGGACCGACTGTCGCAAGCGATGGCAGCACTTCGTAACGATCCTGCGACAAGCGAGAGTGTCTCTCCGGATCAGATCGAGACCGTCCTGCAACGTTCGATCGATATGATTGATCTTCGGGAAAGGTTCAATCATTTCGCGGCCGATGGAAAGACCAGCCAATCGAAAGCAGCGAACGTTGCCACCGCGCTTTTCAACCTCGGTCGCGTGTGGGAAGCCGAAGCATGGTCCGCTGCTGCGACCCAACTGCCTGACGACCCCAGTGAAGACCTTCAAGGCTTACGAACTTCGATCCTCGCGAAGTTGCGCCAAGACCAGAATTGGTTGGCGAAGGACGCCTCCGCATTTTCAGTCGATTTGTCATCTCTACCCAAGCCTGAAATCAACTCGAAGAGTCTCGCGAAATCTTCGCGCAGCTCAGTTGTTCCAACGATTGAAGGAACAAGCCACCTTCGCCTTGAAGAGGTCAGCGATGCCTGGGGGATCACGGGCATCGGTGCGAACAACAATCCAACCGACGCGCGACTGGCCGCGATCATTCGATCGACCGGCGTGGGAGGTGGTGTGATCGACTACGATCTCGACGGACTGCCCGACACCGTGGTGATGGGCGCTGGCGGAACGATGCAGAAACGCGACTCGCAAAACAACGATTTACTACGAAACGTCGGCGGACGATTCGAGCGTGTCACGACTTGGGCCGGAATCGCAGACCGTGGATTCGGACAAGGTCTGGCGATTGGAGACTTCAATGAGGACGGATTCGCCGACTTGTTCTTCGCGAACCTCGGCGAAAATCGATTGTTTCGGAACAATGGTGATGGGACATTCACTGACTGCAGTGTGTTGCTCGCTGACAACGATCCCGAAACTTGGTCCACCAGCGCCGTGTTCGCGGACATCGATCAGGACGGGATCGCGGACCTGCTGGTCACAAACTACTGCCAAACGATCGATGGGCTAGATGAAGGCTGCCTCGATGAAGAGGGGACGATCGGACCCTGTCATCCACTCACGTTTCCTGCGGAGGCGGACCAGTTTTTTGTCGGCAAAGGTGATGGAATGCTAAAGGATGTGACAAACGCTTGGGCTCCCAATCCCTCGACCGGCCGAGGCTTGGGAATCGTCGCCGGCAGACTCGACGGGAAACGGCTGGCGTTGTTTATCGCCAACGATATGTCTCGCAATGCCTACTACTCCAAACCCGCAACGAACAGCACGAGCTTGACGGAGGATGCAGCCGTTCGTGGTGTTGCAGTCGATGGTCGAACGCAAGCCCAAGCATCCATGGGGATCGCTAGTAGCGACTTCGATCACGATGGCGACCTTGATCTCTATGTCACAGGATTCGGCCGTGAATACAACATCTTTTATGAACAGGTCGCACCCGGCATCTGGCGAGACGAGACCAGCAAGTTGGATCTCGTTCAACCGACATTGTCGATGATCGGATTTGGCACCGAAGCGATCGATCTCGACAATGACGGTGTTGAGGAGATCGTGGTTACCAACGGTCACATCGGCGATTTCCCAGATCCCGACAGCCTTCCCTACGAACAGCCGTTCCAGATCTTTCGCCGACAAGGCGATGGCCGCTTTTCACAATTGCAAGATGATGGCTGGGGCGGCTATTTCAAAACGCCCCACGTCGGACGTGGACTGTGGACGCTAGACGCTAACCGAGACGGAAAGAACGATTTGATGATCACGCACACCAAAGAACAAGTGCGTCTGTTGATCAATGAGAGCGAGTCCGCTGGGCACCACATCGGCTTCAGGCTGGTTGGAACCACGGCAAGTCGCGATGCCGTTGGAAGCACGCTTCGCTTTACCTACGACGGTGCCCCACGAACGCTATGGTTGCTGGGAGGTGATGGTTACCTTTGCAGCAACGAACGTGTGCTGCGTGCTGGAATTGATCAAGCCACCGCGGTCGAAGATGTGGAAGTGACCTGGCCAGACGGCACGGTCGAAGCCTTCGGAATGTTGGCCGCGGATCAGGAGTACGCGATCATCGAGGGTCAGGGTCAGGCGTTTCCGCTGACAGACAAAAACTGACGACGCGGATGAAGCACGAGGACAGCTTCTCGCCAGACGTTACATTGCGATACAAAAAACGCGTCCCTCTTCCGTCAGAGCAGTGCACTCGATCAGAAGTTTGGGACGCGCTGTAACGATCCGCGTTCAACTAGTTTGGCTGCGAGGAATAACCCGCCCCAGACTGCATATCAGCTTCCATTTGCTTCTTTTGCTCATCGGATATGCCTGAGATATCCCCGGTGTTTTCAATCACTTGGGGTTCACCAGATCCGCCGCAGCCAGTCAAACCGGTTACGGAAAAACATGCCATTGCAACGAACGCCAGAGTCAACTTCTTCATGTCTAAGCCTTAGAGGGATGAGTTAATGAGGGACCATGAAAGCACCGAAAGATAGCATGCTCGATTTCATGTGTGCTCACAAGTGTGCTAAATCACGTGCCGACATGTTAGTTACTCGGCAAGACAGGAACACCACCCCGGTGATGCTTCTTTGTCAGTCTGTTTCGAACAGCGTGAAGGCATCCGATTGATCCTCCACAACGAGCAGTCGTTGGTTCGCCGCGACATCCGTGAATTCCTGTTCGATACCGCTTGGCCAAGTCACGTTGATGCGATCCACGATCGTTGCAGGTCCCACCCCAAGTGCGACGATCGATTCGTTCCGACAGAGGTAGCCATCACCGCCTGTCACAAATTCCGTCGTCTCCTCATCACCGAATGTGACCCGGACCGTGGCGCCCACCGCATCACGTTCCGTCTTGGTTCCGACGAACTGCAACTGTAGCCAATTCCCGCTGTCCGTCTCGTTGCGCATGATCGCCGAACTCTCGCCGACATGGGTGATCACGAAATCGGTCCGCCCATCACGGTCAAGATCAAACGTTGCCAGCGCGCGTCCCAAATGAGGTGTTCCCCAGTAGCTCGATTCATCCTGGACCGGGACCAACTGGAATCGATCGCCTAGATTGCTGAACAGCTGCGGCAGTTGTTTGAAAGGGCCACTCATGGTGGAGTAACTGTCAATGTGCCCATTCGTAACGACCAAGTCGGGACGCCCATCGTTGTCATAGTCAAGCGACTGCGAACCGAAGCCAAGCACGGATCGACTGGGAACACCCAATCGGTACTGGAGGGCGCGGTCTTGAAAGTAGCTGCCACCATTTAGGTAAAGGCAAACGCTTTCGTTTTGAAAGTTGGCGATGTGCAGGTCGAGTGTTCCATTTTTGTCAAAGTCCCCCGACGCAATCCCCATGCTGGCGGTTCCAGCTCCGCCGTAGGAAAACGCCGTCCCGTTCAGCACGGCGACGTCTGACCATTCGCCCGCAGGATCACGCACCCAAAACTGATTCGCGGACTTGTCGTTTCCAACGAACACGTCGTTCCCGGGGTTGCCGTCAAGCTCCGCGATCACGAGGCCCAGGCCTTTGTGGGCTGCCGCTGGCTGCTCACTCAACGTTTGAAACACGGGATTTCCTCGCCCATCGTTCAGACCAATTCGGTCAACACAGGCATCGAAATCGGCGGGGCCCACAGCTTCCATCACGACACCCTCGGCATTCCGTGAAGGCAAGCGACCAATCTCGGGATCTTGTATGTAGTTCACTTCGAAGATGTCTGGAATTCGATCGCCGGACAGATCCGCCATGGCGATGGACGCTGGCATTCGCTCCAGATCGTCGCTCCCTTCCAGCACTTGCCCGGTAAACGTCCCATCACCGTTGTTGATCCAAAGCGAGTTCGCGCCGATGTTTGCGGTGATGAGGTCCGGAAAACCATCCTGATTCCAATCGCCGGCGGTACATCCGATCGTGTACCGAGCGTCGTCGCACGCCGCATTGACCGACACATCGATCAATGCTCCATCGCTGCTGCGGAATAACTGATTTGCTTTGGATGAGACAAACGTCGGCGGCTCAGCGGCGCCTTGCGCGAAATACAGATCCGCAAATCCATCGAGATCGAAATCCAGAACGGCAACGCCACCACCCGCCTGGTGATACATCGCGAATCCCGATTCCAATGGTTCGCCCGCAACTTCGAAGGTGTGCCGCAAACCGTAGTCTCCAGCCACATTCCGAAAAACGGAGGGACTCGCCTTCAAGGCGACGGACGGAGCGTTGCTCGTCGCGTCCGCTACCTTCACGTCGATTTCAATGTTCGGCAATGGATAGGTATCGAGCTGGACCCCGCACAATCGACTGCTCCGATCTGGAAAGTCGGCGCCGCTATCAACCAACTGCTGCCTCTGCTGATTCCAGTGAGCCATCGCCTGCTGAGGCAACTTCCGATAATAGGACTCGAGGGACTTCCAGACCACGGCCTCCAGCCGGCGGTCGATTGCATTCAACTGAGCAGCCAACTCTTCCATCGACTCCACCTTCGGCGTCGCAGAATCCGAAATCGCGTTGCTCGCCAACAAGGTTTCATGAGTCGATTTCCACCGCGCTTCCCATTTATCGTACGCTTCTTGATCGCCTAACATTTTGAGCATCTGCAGCAATCGATTGATCGATATGAAGTCGGTCGGGTCGCGATCCAACGCTTCAAGCAAGGCCCGAGTCGCCGCCTCGAACTGGCGCTGGCTCGCCAAGTATGCAGCGATGGCCGACCAATACTCGGAGTACTCCTTGACCGATGGCTCGACTTTCGCAAACCACCATCGAAACGCCTCGTCGTCTTGTGCCTCCGCTACCGTTCGTCCGTAAAATGCGACAACGGAAGCAGGCGCATCTCCCTTGGCGATTGTCTCGCGCAGCACCTCCGCAGCTTCCGCATAGCGTCTTTCGGTGAAGAGTTTCCTGGCTTTGCCCGATGCTCCAATCGGTGTGTAGTCGACCGCACCACCATTTGCATCCGTGGAATCACTCGACATGGCGTCGCTCAACACGATCAATGACTGAAGCTCGTCTTGGCGTACATCTCCGACTCGGCACAATTCGCGAATCTGAACAGCGGCCTCATGCCGACGTCCCTGGCGGTTGAGCAAATACGCAAGCTGACGCCTGGCCATCGCGGCTTGAGGAACAACACCAAGGACGCGCTGATAGCGATCGATCGCATCGTCGTAACGTTTCAATCGCACACACCAATCCGCCGACTGCCCCAACGCAGGGATACCGGCTTCGGGATGATCCTCGGGAATGTCTCCCAAGCATTCGATGGCTGCAGCCAGGTCGCCGTTGGCCGCTTGAACGTTACCCATCTGAAACAGCACCTCAACGTCTGACGGATCCACCAACAACAACCCCTGCAGGAGTTTGGCGGCACTGTCGAAATCGCCGTTTTCTGCGAGTCCGTGCGCACGGTCGATGGTTGCCTGGCGATCAAGCGACGACGTTGGGTTGGACGACGGCGTTGCTGAAGCCGCGGTTTCAGCGTCCGTGCCTCGATTCACGCTCGACTCAGCGTCGTTGTCACGCGTGCTCGGTTGAATCGATGCCTGATCGTCCCCTCGGTTCGTTGCAGACTTGGATTCGCATCCAATGAACATCACGCCACCAGCAATGCTAATGGCTAGAACAAAAAACCAACGAGTCATCGAATCGGCACCTTTCGAAAAACGCGGCCGCGGTTTCGACCACGGCGACTCAGGCAACATCCTATCGAGCATGGGCTTCCGCTTGCCCCTCGACGATCAGGTAGCGCTGATCCGCACTTGTCACATTCAAGTCCTGCGTGACACCCGACGGCCATACAACCTGGACGGACTCGATCCGGTCAGTCTGTCCGATCCCAACATCAAGCACTGCCTCGTCACTGCAAAAATAGCCATCGCCTGCTGTTACCCAATGGGAATGTACGCCTTCATTAGTTGTGACCGTCAGACGAGCCCCAATGGCATCGCGTTCGCTCACAGTTCCGACCAATTCGAACTGAAGCCAATGCCCCGGCGTCTCGGTTTCGTTCCGCAGCAAGGCTGTCGGCTTGTCCAGATGGTTCACCAGCACATCCATGTCTCCATCACGATCGAAATCGATCGCGGCAATCGATCGCCCCAAGTAAGTCTCGTCCCAATAACCGGAGTCATCATTGACTTTGGTGAGTTCAAATCGATTGCCATGGGCCATCAAACATTGCGGAGGCATCTGAAACTCCTCGCCGTAGAATCTCATGTCGAAGATATGACCATTGGTCACGACCAAGTCCAACCATCCATTGCGGTCAATGTCGATCGCTTTCGTCCCGAATCCAACGTGGGGCAAACTTACGACATCGATTCCGTAGCGAATGGCAAGATCCGTGAATCCACCTCCAGATTGTTGGATGTACAGGTTCGCAGACTCTTCCGAGAAATTTGTGATGTGAAGATCGATCTTTCCATCTCGATTGAAGTCACCTGTCGCGATCCCCATGCATCCGTTGGCCGCACCACTAAAACCGTTCGCGACTCCTTTCACATCGGCCGCATTGCTGAATTCATCGTTCTCAGGTTGCATTAGAAAGTGGTTGGGACGGACATCATTTCCGACGAACACTTCATTCCTTCCGTCTTCATCAAAGTCGGTCACGACGACACCTAACGAGGTTCCCGGACGCGCGACGTCACGCGTGATTTCGTGAGACTGAAAGTCACCGTCGCCAAGAGATTTGTACCAGCGGTCGGACTGCGCGTAGTGCAGCAGAGGCGAGGGCTGAACCTCGCGACCATCGGCACCAACTTTGGGAAGATCGAAAGCGCCTTCC
>JBPCVD010000159.1:0-9080 GCA_051010815.1 Rubripirellula sp. | reverse complement strand
TGGCCGACGGCGTCGGGGATCACGGGGTCGACCGGCGCCTTTCGATTCGTTCCGCCGTGGCCGCGTCGGCTAAGCCTGATTCAGAGTGATACCGAAATTCTTGTGCTGCCCGAAGGTTATGCGCGCGAGTTGGAAACGCCGTGCCCGGTCGACATTGCGGAATCGCCACTGATCGAGTCCGGCATTCCGACAGGAAGGCGAGTTCGATCGTTTCTGCTGCAGTTCAATCCGTTGGATCCGCCTGATCGGGAATCATTCGGCAGCAGCGAGATTGGAAGCAGGATGCGACGGATCGAGGGCAGCATCACATTTGACCGTCCTGTGATCGGGCTGATCGTGAGCACAGACACTTTGACGGTCACGGATGAAATTTTCGTCCTGCGAAGGGGGCCGATACAACCGTTCAAACGTGGGCTGGAACTGAGCCCGCCGCGAACCGCCGATGTCGTTTCATTGAGCGAAGATGGTCACACGTTGACTCTGAAATTGGCCGTGTTCAACCAGTTCAGTGACCACGTGCGAGTGATCGTGGACGCCTCGCTCAGCGATACTCCTGACCCGAGCGTTCATTCCAATCAGTGAATTCGAAATACCATGAAGGTTCAATGTTCTTGCAACCGGAGGCCAGAATGATGACGCGATTTCTCACCATGGCACTGAGTTTGTGGTTCACGACCACTGCGATCTCGGCCGAGGAACTCACCCCTGAAGAGGTGAACTTCTTCGAGACCAAGATTCGTCCCGTGCTCATTCGCGAATGCTACAGTTGCCACTCGAATAAGACGGGCAATGCACGTGGCGGATTGAAACTCGACTCGAAACAATTAATGCGTCGCGGCGGCGACACCGGCCCGGCGATCGTGCCAGCCAATCTGGATGAGAGCTGGCTGTACAACTCGATCACTCATCGAGACTTCGCCATGCCGCCCAAGCGGAAGTTGCCGCAGAGCGTCATCAACGACTTCAAAACCTGGATCGAAATGGGCGCGCCGGATCCTCGCGTGGATGAAGTTGTAAAAGTCAACTCGACGATCACGACGGAGGATATCGAGCAGGCCAAGGAGTCATTCTGGGCGTATCAGAAACCTGAATTCAAGCCGCCCCACAGCGTCGAGCGGACCGATTGGCCTCGCACGAAGATTGATCATTACATCCTCTCCAAACTGGAACAGTCCGACTTGACGCCTCCCGAGGACGCTCAGCCTCGGCAGATCCTGCGTCGCCTGACGTTCGATCTCATCGGCCTGCCGCCGACACCCGAACAAGTCACCTTCTTCGATACCGCGTGGAAAAAGGACGCGGACAAAGCCGTCGAGTTCGTCGTGGATAGTTTGTTGAGTAAGGAGCAATACGGCGAACGCTGGGGGCGGCACTGGTTGGACGTGGCGAGGTACGCGGAATCAACAGGCCGTGAGGTCAACATGACCTATCCACAAGCCTGGCGATACCGCGACTACGTCATCGACTCATTCAATGCGGACACACCTTACGACCGCTTTGTCCGGGAGCAACTGGCGGGCGATCTGTTGCCTGTGAAGACGGATGAACAGTGGACCGAGAATCTTGTGGCGACCACTTTTTTGGCGGTTGGGTCAAAAAACGTCAACGAAGAAAACGGTGCGCAGTTCGCCACCGATGTCATTGACGAACAGATCGATGCCACGAGTCGCGTGTTCATGGGAATGTCGGTGTCGTGTGCCCGTTGCCACGATCATAAATTCGATGCCATTCCGCAAACCGACTACTACGCCCTGGCCGGCATCTTCAAGAACATGAAAACGTATTTCGGACGTCCCCAGTCCGAGTACGGCGAATTCATCAGCACCGTTCAGGAGCGGCAACTGAGCACCTTGATGATCATGCCTGTCGAAGACCCCAATCCCTTTGACAAACGTTACTCGCCACAGGAATTACAGCGTCTGAAGGATGCAATGAATGCCAAACTGGAACAAGTGGCGTCGCAGAAACGTCGAGCCAGAACTGAGCGAAGCATCACGACGCAACGGCAACTGATTGTGTTGCTTCGACAAGCATCCGCACTTTCGAGCCAACTTGCGACCATTGACGAGAACGGGCAGTCGGTCAGTTTCTGCATGGGAGTGCAGGAGAAAGAGAAGGCCGAGAATGCCCGCCTGCTTGTACGCGGAGAAATCGACCTGCCTGGGCAACTCGTGAATCGAGGCTTTCCGCAGGTGCTGACAGACAAACCTGTCCATATCCGTTCGCAAAAGAGCGGGCGACTCGAACTAGCACGCTGGATCGGCAGCGACGAGAACCCACTGACGGCGCGTGTGATGGTGAACCGGATTTGGCAGCACCTTATCGGCCACGGCATTGTGCGATCGACGGAGAATTTTGGCACGACCGGGCAAATGCCCACGCACCCGGAACTTCTGGATCATCTGGCGATTCAATTTGTCGATTCAGGGTGGTCGGTAAAGGCTCTGATTCGAGAAATCACCACGTCTCGAGTCTATCGAATGCAATCGACGTTCAACGAAAAGCATCACGAATACGATCCCGGCAACACACTCCTATGGCGAGCGAACCCGAGACGTTTGGATGCTGAATCGATCCGTGATGCGATGCTGAGTATCAGTGGCGAGATTGAATTGGATCGGCCGCGAGCTTCCATTGTCGCCAAGGCGGGGCACACGCGCGTACAGAATGGAACATTCAACTCGGGCCGTCCGCCGGAGCAACAAGGAGCCCCGGGATCCCGAGGTGGCATGAGCAGTATGCGCGGTATGCGCGGCATGGGCATGCGTGGTCCAGGAATGTTCGGTCGCGGCAGTTCGGTCACGCCAGAGGCAAATCCATTCGACATGGAATCAGCCCGTTTCCGCAGCGTCTATTTGCCTGTCGTCCGTGACGCGTTGCCTCGATCAATGACGGTATTCGACTTTCCCGATGCCAGCACGATCACCGGCACTCGGGAAGATTCCAATACCGCAAACCAGGCTCTCTACATGATGAACAACCCTTTCGTCATGCATCAAAGTCAATCGTTCGCTCGTCGCGTGGCGAGGTCCAACTCACGACCCGAGCAACAGGTCGAGCAGGCGTTCTTGTTGGCCTTTGGACGAGCGCCAACGTCGCCAGAGCGTAGGGCCACGATCGCATTCCTACGAAACAGCCAGCCAAGCTCTCAATTCGCAGGAGGCCCTTCCTCGCTAGTCGCCGTGTGTCAAAGCCTCTTCGGATCGGCGGAATTCCGCTTGATCGACTAGAACGCGAACCCATCGCTACCTCATTTGATGTTTCACTTAGGACGCCCTGATGTATTCACGACGCGAACTTTTGAAGAGTGCTTCGGCAGGCTTTGGCTACCTGGCATTTGCCGGTTTGGCGAACGCGGAATCCGCCAGCAGTAACCCACTCGCTCCCAGCCCGCCGCACTTTCCCGGCACCGCAAAGCGGGTCATCTTCCTGTGCATGTCGGGCGGTCCCTCGCACGTTGACACGTTCGACTACAAGCCGCAACTCGTGAAAGATCACGGCAAACCGGGGCACTACGGAAGCAAGCTTTTGCAGTCTCCCTGGAAGTTTCGTCAACGTGGCCAAAGCGGTTTGTGGATCAGTGACCTGTTCCCCAACGTTGGCCAGTGTGCCGATGACTTGTGCCTGATTCGCTCGATGCAGTGTGATCAGCCCGCCCACCCCAGCGCGATGACGCAGATGCACACTGGGACAGCTCGCTTCATTCGGCCCTCGCTCGGAGCCTGGACGCTGTATGGCCTGGGTACTGAGAACGATAGCGTTCCAGGTTTCATCTCGTTGAATCCTATCTCGGGCAACTCCCGAAACTACGGCAGCGCCTTTCTCCCGTCGATCTACGGCGGCACGAAGGTTGGCGGAAGTGGTCAAGGAAGCAAGGAGACCGTTCGGGACCTCCGCAACGAAAAGCTCTCCAGGCAACAGCAACGCGCTCAATTGGACCTGATGCAGATGCTCAACCGCGAGAAACTTGGGCGAGAGAAGTTCCAGCCTCAGGTCGAAGGCGTGATCGAAACCTATGAACTTGCCTTCCGTATGCAGGATGCCATGCCTGCCGTGATGGATACATCCAAGGAAACCGACGCGACTTTGGCCATGTATGGCGTGGACAAAGAAGCGACCGCATCATTCGGTCGTCAGTGCCTGTTGGCTCGTCGAATGGTGGAATCCGGCGTTCGCTTCGTCGAGGTGACACATGGCCCTTGGGATCAGCATACGAACTTGAAAGCGGACCATCAGTCGCGTGCCGAGTCCTGTGACAAGCCAATCGCCGGACTGCTGCAGGACCTGAAGCAGCGAGATATGTTGAAAGACACGCTTGTGATTTGGGGCGGAGAGTTTGGCCGCTCGCCCGAGGCTCAAGGCGCCAATGGCGATGGCCGCAACCATAACAACCAGGGCTATACGTCCTGGATGGCTGGTGGTGGCGTGAAGGGTGGCTTCAGCTACGGAGCGACCGACGAATACGGGTACGAAACCGTCGAAAACAAGTGCCATATCCACGACTGGCATGCCACCATCCTGCACCTCCTCGGCCTGGACCACGAGCGGCTGACCTACCGCTACGCCGGTCGCGACTTCCGTCTTACGGACGTCCATGGCGACGTCGCCCACGATATCCTCGCGTGAGTGATGCCACCATTTTCGACATAAAGGCTGCGATGTTGGCCACGACGCGGGCAGCAATGGTGGCCACGACGCGGGCGGCGATCGATTGGCCGGCGGCTTCACTTCGCACGATGACGATGTGGTCAAGCTTGCCGAGATTCGAGACGTCTGGACGTCGGGCGATCCCTACAACGATATCGTTGACGAACTGAGCCAACGGCTACCGGTACGGTGCATTGATGCCTGAAATACTCTTACCGAATGGAGCATCCGTTTCGCAGCCTTTCGTCCAACACTTATTCCACCATCGCTTCCTAACGATTCGATGCAAAGACCAGCGCGAAGCCCACAAGACAGCTCTTTCCGTCTTCATCGTTCGCTGCGCCTTCTGATCGACGGACGCCGAGATTCAATCGGTCGGCAACATCACCCACAACTCGGGTCGGCCGACATTACAGTGAACCGCGCGGACCAGCATCCCCATGCAGGCCCAGGAAACGAACAGCGTGATCCGAGCTGCATGCCACGCAACTGGAGCGTCAACGGAAGTCGCGCTGATGCGGTTATCGACGCTCGGCACGGGATGGAAGATCGTTTCAATCAATGCCGATCGCTGTGGTTCATCGTCTTGGAAAACATCGAGAGTCATCGCCGTTTGGTGGAAGTCCTCGGGTGAGGCACCGGACTGTAGAACCTTGCCGTCAATCGCATAAGATGCCTGTCGGCTAAGTGTCGGTAATGTAAGCAGGCCGAAGAATGTCCAAAGGGTGAAGCCCAGACAAGTCATCGTGAGCCCAGCGACGCTGATGACACTTGCTCCCGGCAACATGGTCGACAACGTGAAACCCGCGATGACCCAGGCAAGTGCCAAAAAGAGACCACGTGTTCGACTGCCGCCTTGGATCGCTTCCAAACGTCGCGCAATCACGATCGCTAGCTGTTCAGACGAAAGCTTGGACAGCGTGGCTGATGGTAATACGACGGTCTCCATTCCTGGCAATCCTACAACGCCGCCGGTAAAGCCGGTGTCGTGATGCCCGAGAACCGTGATCGACCGCGGCTTCCAACCCCATGCGGAAACGATGGATTGAGCTTGGTCAATTGCGGGCACGATCTCCGGGTCTTCGATCACGCGGTTCTGTAACGCTCCCACGAGCTTGGCAATCTGCAGTTGGCAACCAACAAGAAAGATCGCGATGACCGAAATGGCCAACGCTGCTCCAGGTACACCCAGCCAACGTCCCATGAAGAGGATCAGCAGACTGGCCGAAAGAAACAGCGCCCCCTGTACGAGCACACCGCGAAGCCACCCCACCATGAATGATTCAAGCGAGATCGAGTTGGGCCGCCAGCGATTCGGGAGCAAGAATCCGCCGAGCAGATCCATCGGGAAAAGCACGGCGGCCAGGAAACCGAAAAGCAGGAAGAGAGCCGTAAAGTCTTTGCCGCTCCATGACTGGGAGCCTGGTAAAACTTCAAGCGGGTACTGCAACAGAAGCAGAACCGAGCTTAACACGACGACGGAACCAACACCGAACGTGCCAAGCAGAAGACGAGCACGGGCGTATGTCATCTTTGAATTCCAGTTACAATTGGCACGTTACAAATTCCGCCTCGGTGCCTGCCTAAACTTGCTTTTCCAACGCATCGATTTGTCGACCAATCTCTTCGGCCTCGTCGCGTTTCAGGTCGCTCTTCTTCCGATTCACGGTCGAAAGGTCGTACGACTCTTGCATGAGCTTGTTGTACTTGGCTTGTAGTTTTTCTTTGCTATTTCCTGAACCAAACATCGCTAATGGTCTCCATCGAGGGTTCTTGAAGAAGGTTGTGAGCTAGGTAGTCGCGGGCATCAGCAGCTACCCGCGGTCGGCGCACCTTGAAACAGTCAGTTGACTTCGCAGGCTCCCGCGTTGCATCGCCCTGTTAATCGGAGTCGGTTCTTTGCGAAGAACCGGTAGCCAAGTTCCATCCCGTGTGAAACGCCAGGTAGCCGTGTGAGCGCTACCACCGGACCGAGTCCGACCGCCGCATACAAACGGCGGAAGACTTCCACGCCAGTGATCCAAGATCCATCGGGCAATCTTCCTTGGATCTCATCCATCAACTCTTGCATCGTCTTGCCGATATCCGATGGTCGGAAGGCAGGATTGGCGATGTCCGTGAATCGGATGTTGTTTCTGCGATCCATCCAGCGAAGCATTCGGATTTCACGCAGGCAGAGCGGACAGTCGCCGTCATAAAAGACTTCGACTTGCCAATTTGAGCCCGTCAATTCGCTCATGACTGAACTTCCGTGTCTGCAATGTCGTTCAGCCGGATTAAGACTTCGTTTCGACGCAGTGGCCCCGGAGTGAACGGCGGGTCGTATCCGGCCGCTTCCGCTTTCGACACGCCCTCTAAAGCTCGTGACTCCATCCAGTCGCGAAGTTTCGCTTCTTGGTCCTTGGCTATACGCGAGTCGAGTCGCCCGGAGAAACGAATCACGGCGAAACGACCACCTTCGCGTTTGCGGATTTTCACGCCGTCGCCACTGGGTTCGGGAACACCTTCCGCGCTAACTTCCTTGGGCATCACAAAACCCATCGAGACATCCGACGTTCCGACGTCACCTTCCATGAAGACCGGCGTCGTCATAGCAATCTTTTGCTCTCCCTCGTTGGCTCCGCTTATGTAACGGAACAAACGCATAAAGCTACCGTCGCGTCCCTGAGAATCCATTTCCGACGTCGTTGCAGCAAGCATCAGGTCAGGATATTCGCGAATTTCGATATTCCCGTCAGATTCGATCACCTGGTATTCCGCCGACTCGTAACCGGCTCGCGCTCTCATGGCCCAAGCCGCCATCCCGACACCAACCACGCCCAACATCGCAGCCACATAAATCATCCGTCGTTTCATTTCACTTCCTCCTCGCATTTCTTTTGCCTAACTGTAGCGGGCTGTCCAGCAAGACTCGTGCCTGGGAATTGACGCTCTGCAATCGTATGACATGTCCGTCGAAGAGGAATTGGGTGCATTACACCGTTACGAGCTGCAGGATCGCTATCTCGAACTGACACGCGTCGAGCTTCCCGCAGAAGCTCGGAAACGCGGCTGCGCCGTGGCCGAGGATCACTGCTTCATGCGAATCATCCTGGATCGTCTATTCGGCGACTGCTGGTACAACCATCTGGACCGGCGACTTACCGCGTACAAACAACTGAGCGAAGATCAATTGCGAGACTGCATTGCGACGGCCGAGCAACTACTCGCTGGCGGCACCGAAGCGTTGTTGCGATGGAACCGAGATAGCTTGCGATGGCGGAGCAAATTGAAGTGAATGACCGAGACCTGAAATTGAGTCGCGCAGAGATCGACCGCATCATCATGATGGCATGGGAGGACCGAACCAGCTTTGACGCGATCCGCCAACAGTTTGGGCTTTCACCCGGTGAAGTCATCAAGCTGATGCGCCGAGAGATGAAGGCGAGCTCCTTCAAAATGTGGCGTCAGCGTACCCAGGGTCGAGTCACCAAACACGAAGCCAGATTCTCGCAAACCAAAACGGGAAATGAACCTCGCCGCTTCCGAGCTAAATCACAGCGAGGCTAGAGCGAACCGATGGCCAAGATCAAGCGAGTTCGCAAGAAACCATGTCGCCGCTGTGAGCAAACGAACGACGTTCTTTATCGAGTTCGCACGGAAAAGGATGGAGTCTGGATCTTTGTCTGCCCAAGGTGCCTTGAAGCAGTCAAACCAGGGAACGTCCACTACCAGTACGGCGGAACCTGGAAAAGCAAGAAGCGTCACTGACTTTTATGTCACTGATCATCCGCGGAGCCACCGTGACCGTCTTCCACCAGGTACGCGGTAACGATTGCCGCATTCAGTTGGCGAAAACCACTACTCTGTTGACGTTGGCGGCAAATTCTCGACCAGCCCGGCGCCCGTGCGTTCAAGCTCGACAATCGTCGCAGCGCGAAGGCTTTTTAACCGTTCACGGTATGCGGGGTTCATCGCGAGATTGACCAGCTCTTCGGGATCGTTGTCGAGATCGTAGAGTTCTTCGACCTCTCCGTTAACGAGCGTGCGGATGTATTTGTGCCGGCCATCGAGCAATGAAATCCACCAGGGGACGCGTGCGGTCTTGTACAAGACCGCGGGATCGGTTGGCACGACATCAGTATCCGAACCGTATTTCTCTCCGGTCAGGGCGGTAAGTACGGGATGCGGCCAATTCGCATCCGGGTTCTTCAACAGAGGCGCGAGATCATGGCCGTGCATTTTCCACGGGAGGGTAAGTCCTGCAAACCCGAAGAACGTCGGCGGCAGATCGACGCCTCCGACGGGACTCGGGCAAACCCGACCTTCGGGAATACGGCCAGGGAAATTGAAAATCAAGGGACCCCGAATGTTGGCGTCGTACGGCGCGATCTTCTGTTGGAATCCTTTCTGTCCCCAGGCAATCCCCTGGTCGGCAGCGAACACGATTAGGG
>JBPCVD010000158.1:0-3342 GCA_051010815.1 Rubripirellula sp. | reverse complement strand
GCCTTCGATCTCGTCCGAACGCGACGGCGCGTTTGACCAAAGAGCATCGATGCGCTTTTACGCTGCTTGAGTTGCTGGTCGTGATCGCGATCATTTCTGTGTTGGTGGGTGTGTTGTTGCCGGCGGTGCAGGCAGCGCGTGAGGCGGCTCGCCGCATGCAATGCCAGAACAACCTGCACCAGATTGGCATTGCGATGCACAACTATCATGCAGCCTTCCGGAAGTTTCCGCCGGGCGGAATCGAGGTTCGTCCCGAAGTCCCCAACGGCAAACAGCTTGCCTGGTCCGCATTCGTGTTGCCTTTCCTGGAGCAGTCCGCTGCCTACGTTCGGGTTGACTTTGACTACAGCTTCGACGCCCCAGTCAACGAAGAAGCCGCCGCAGTTCCGGTCGAGACCTACCTTTGTCCGAGCACGCCACGAAGCACGCCGCTGATGCGTGGGATGGCCGCCACCGACTATGGCGGGATCTACGGCGAACGAATCGTCAGTAGGAACTATCCGCCGCGCGGTGTGATGATTCATGATCGCGCGATTCGATTTCGAGACATCACTGACGGTACGGCTCGAACACTCATGATCTCCGAGGATGCGGGATTTCGAGATGGCCAGTGGATCAATGCTTGGAACCTGTTTGACCAAGCCTTCTCGATCAACCGAGCGCCCCAGTTCGAAAACGATATCCGCAGTTTTCACCCGCAGGGTGCCAATGGATTGTTCTCCGACGGTTCGGTCAGCTTCATGAATGAAAGTATGGATTTGGAAGTGCTCGCGTCGATCTGCACGCGAAATGGAAACGAGAACATTCCTGACTTGGAACGATGAACAGAAACCAAGATTGACGAACATGAGCCATATCAACAAAGACCGCCAATTGAGCCGCCGCCGACTGCTCACGGAACTTCTCGAAGATCGCCGACTTCTTGCTGGCCCCTATGCGCCCGCAGCCGGAGAGATCGGGAGCCGAGCGCTGGCGAACGATGATCCTGCGATCGTTGCGTGGGCCACGGAGGCCGTCAGTTACCTTCCAGGTGGTGAGGTAGACGCGGCCTTTCAGTTGCCGGAAAACGCACTCGGGTCCGCCGAGGGGACCAGTAGCGAAGTCGCTTCGTTGGGCCGAGGTGGTGAGATCACGCTCACGTTTGGTGCGCCGATCCGAGACGGTCTGGGCGACGATTTCGCAGTCTTTGAAAACAGCTTTAGCGACACTTTTCTCGAACTCGCATTTGTCGAAGTTTCGTCCGACGGCGTGAATTTCGTTCGTTTTGAAAACGACTCGCTGACAGCCGAGGCGGTGGATGCGTTCGGGGCTGTCGACCCAACGAATGTCCACAATCTCGCGGGAAAGTATCGTCAGGGATTTGGCACGCCCTTCGACCTCGAAGAGTTGAGTGGCAACGCGCTGTTGGACACGACGGCCGTCACCCATGTGCGCGTGATCGATATCTTTGGTGATGGGAGTGTGACGGACACGAGCGGAGACGCGATTTACGATCCGAGCCCAACGACCGGCAGCGCAGGTTTTGACATCGATGGTGTCGGCGTCATCCATCAGGCATCATTCGCGAGCGACTTCGTCGACTTTGAGGATGTCGGTGCATCGCTCGGAAGTCAGTCGGCCTACAACGGTCCCGACTCAGAAGGAAGCACGGTCGTTGGCCCGTTCGGGGACAGCGTTGTCTTGGGTGAGTTTCAAAGCGAACAGCTAACGTTTAACAACGCACACTCATTGGACTTCGGTTCTTGGAATCAATGGGCCTACTCGAATTCAACTAACACGAGCACCGCGGGATTTACTAATCAGTTCAGCGCGTACGCTGGCGCCGGAGCGGGCGGTTCGGCGACTTTTGGCGTTGGATTTCCCAGTCAGGGCGCTTTCTACGATCTGCCCACAATCACCAAAGACACGGAGGATCACCGCGCGTTCGCATCGCTTAAGGTCACCAATACGACTTACGCGGCGTTGTCGATGCTCAGCGGTGACGCTTTCGCGAAGAAGTTTGGCGGTGTCAGTGGTGACGACCCCGATTTTCTCTTGCTGACCATCGAGGGAAAGGATGAGAGCCAATCGTCCCTTGGCACGATCAATGTGTACCTTGCTGACTATCGGTTTGCCGACAACTCGTTGGATTACATACTTGATGACTGGTTGGACGTCGATCTTGCGTCGTTGCAGGATGCTTGGTCGCTTGAGTTCAACATCAGCTCGTCGGATGTGGGACCGTTCGGAATCAACACTCCAACCTATTTCGCTGTTGACGATATCGAACTGGTCCAACCTGTACTTCCGATCGATATCGCCGACGCGGTCGTCAGTGAGGCAGATGGCACTCAAGCGACCAACGTGCGAATTAGTCGGCCCGATGGAGACACCTCCGAGGCTATCGAAGTTTCAATAGCCTCCGTCGAGCCGCTCGTCGCGACGATTCCCGAGACCGTTACGATTCTCGCGGGCCAACGCTACGTTGAGTTTCCCGTGGGAGTGATCGACAACGATCTGTTTGACGCCGATGTTCAGATCGTGATCGAAGCTTCCTCGGTTGGTTACGTCGGTGCGAGCGAGACTTTGCTCATATCGAATGATGATGCTCGCGCGCTGATGCTAAGTCTTGCAGAACCGAGCGTCAGCGAAGGAACTAGTGTCACGGCTACGATTTCACGAAACGACGCAGACCTTGCCTCACCGTTGAGCGTGTCAGTGGACTCGACCGCCAATGGGTTCCTGACTTTCAATCCGACGGTCGTGATCCCAGCCGGGCAAGCCTCCGCGAGTATCTTGATTTTTGCGAATGAGGATGACATTGATCGCGCTGACATCGATGCAATGATTTCGGCTTCCGCGAACGATTACGACCAAGTCGATCAGGCAGTGACCATTCTGGATAATGATTCTCCAGCCTTGGTGATCGAGATAGACATGCCTGAATCCACCTAGACGGATGCCGTTTCGCAGGTTGGGTTGGAAGATGTGGGGAGCACATTGGCGCCGGAGTCTTTCTACAACGGCGCGGATATGGCTGGTCAGTTTGTGAGCGGCGATTTGACATTCAACAATGACTTCAATGCTGATTTTGGAAGTTGGGCCGGGTGGTCGTTCTCCAATACGACCGATACGACGACCCCTGGCTACTTGAATCAGTACAGCGCGGTGACTGGTATTGGCTCGCTAGGATCTGACACGTATGCGGTCGCAGCCGCATACGGTGGCGCCCTCGTTCCAACAGTCTCACGTGACCCGAGTTCAGCCAGATTCAAGTCGATCGACGTTACCAACACGACCTACGCGGCACTGTCGATGATGCAGGGAGACGCGTTTGCGAAGAAGTTTGGTGGTGAGACGGGA
>JBPCVD010000157.1:0-4608 GCA_051010815.1 Rubripirellula sp. | reverse complement strand
TGCGTGACGAGAGATGCAACTAGGAGCAATCGATGTGCGGAATTACGGGAGCGGTTTGGAGAGACAGCAAGCATGCGGTCTCGCCCGAGTTGCTTACGCGAATGACCGACGCCATTGCCCACCGTGGTCCAGACGATTCTCAGATGTGGATCGACACAGACCACAAGGACGCGTATGGACATGACCTTTGTGTGGCTCTCGGATTTCGCCGACTGAGCATCATCGATCTCGAAGGTGCTCGCCAGCCGATGGCGAACGAAGATGGCACCATCCGGATGGTGTTCAATGGAGAAATCTATAACTTCCGGACCCTGCGTCGACGACTCGAAGGCAAGGGCCATCAATTTGCCACGCATGGCGATGGCGAGTCCATTCTGCATCTGTACGAAGACTACGGCACCGATTGCTTTGCACACCTAAACGGGATGTTTGCGATTGGGATCTGGGACGCAAACCGAAATCGTTTTGTGCTCGCTCGTGACCGCATCGGTCAGAAGCCCCTTTATTACGCCGTCAAGGACAATCGTCTTGTCTTTGGAAGTGAACTTAAATCTTTGGCGGCAGTCGACGGGATCTGTGAAGAGATTGATCCTGCAGCAATCGACGAATTCTTGACATACCAGTACGTGCCTCATCCCGGCACAATTTGGAAAGGTGTCCGCAAACTGGCGCCTGGTCATTTTGCAGTATTTGAAAACGGTCACATCTCAGTGCAAAAGTACTGGGACTTCGATCCGTCCGTCGAACGCCCCATCCAAGCTCAACAAGCTCGAGAAACGTTGCGTGACTTGCTCACCGATTCGGTCAAGCTCAGGATGCAGAGCGACGTTCCACTTGGAACATTCTTATCTGGTGGAATTGATTCGTCGCTCATCACTGCGATCGCGAGTGGGCAAAGCTCAAATCCTGTTCGTTCATTTAGCATTGGCTTTCCGGTCGCAGACTTTGACGAAACCGCGTACGCAGCCCAGGTCGCGAAGCATCTCGGCACACAACACCAGCGATTCGAGGTCATGCCTTCCGGTGTCGATGTGATCGATCGCCTGGTTTGGCATTATGACGAGCCGTTTGGCGATTCGTCCGCAGTCCCAACTTGGTACCTGTCCGAATTGACGCGCAAAGAAGTAACCGTGGCCTTATCGGGTGACGGGGGAGACGAGTTGTTCGCCGGTTATGAGCGTTACCGAGCGTTGTGGCTCAGCAGCCGACTGCAAAAGATGTTTCCGATTCACAAGATTCCGGGATTGAGTCTTGTTCAACGACTCCCCGATTCCGATCGAAGGCGTTCGCTCGTACGGAGAGGAAAGCGTTTTCTGGAAGCGATGGGACAACCCACGGCTCGGCGATATCTAAACTGGCTGCAGATTTTCCCTGAGTCACTGCGAGCATCGCTGTACACAGACGGATTCATGGAGTCCTTGCCGGGTGATGATCCGTTCGACTTCCTCGATTCGAACTGGGCTCGAAGCGAAGGACGCGACCTTGTCACGCGTGCTTCCGTGACGGACATCCTTTCCTACCTTCCATGCGACCTCTGCACAAAGGTGGACATTGCATCGATGGCACATGGTCTCGAAGTACGACAACCATTACTGGACCACCGAGTCGTCGAATTCGCTGCGTCGTTGCCGGTTGACCTTAAATTCCGCGGTCAACGGGGCAAGCTAACTCTGCAGGACACGTTTGGCGACTTGATTCCAAAGGGAATTTTCACTCGCAAAAAGATGGGCTTCGGCATTCCGATCGCAGGCTGGTTCCGCAAGGAACTCAAACCGATGGTTCATGACACGCTTCTTGCGCCCGACGCCAGAATCAATCCGTACTTCCGTCCGGATGCCGTCGCAGAACTGGTTCGCTCGCATGAATCCAGCGAACAGAACCATGGCTATCGGCTTTGGAATCTACTGATTTTGGAAAAGTGGCTGCGTCGTTGGACCTAGACGACGTCGGCTGAGGAACTGGAGAGCTTTTCTCGTCGCTCGATCCGCCGAGTTGTCATCCCGAGCACGGCAGAGCTTCCCATCAGCACGATCAGTCCACCGAACACCATCACACCAAGGGCTCCGAGCCTGTCACGCACCTCGAGGCTCTTCCAGGCCTGCTCGATTTGCTTGCGATCGGCGGCACTAACGACCATCTCAACCGCATGCTCGTATCGAGTTGCGTCACCAGCGGTAACCTGTCCCTCATAGCTTTGCTCTATGAACTTCTGCATCCGCTCTTCACTGAGCGGATAAAAATCATACGAGCCACCCGATCCGGTCACGCTCGAAATGAAGGTCGCAAGCGCGGCACGCTGCATGATGTTCAATTCTTCCAGACTCTCTTCGGGCGAGTCACAGGGGCCGGACACGACCACGAATCTGGCTTCGTCATTGGAGACATCGGCCGCTTGATTGATCCATTCCGGTCGGCTGTCGGGATACACGACATGATCGAGCGGTGCGACAGACAACTGTTGTGGCGAATCTTCGTCAGGCGACTCCGTCTCGGAATATGCAGCCGGAGCCAAGAACAGAAGCATGACGCAGGTGGATGTATTTCTTAGGGTGTGACTCATGCGACACTCCTTGCATCGGCAACAGGGTTAGTGGACTTCCCACGGTTGCTGATCATGCGTTTCGCGTCACGTGGGTTGATCCAAGGGGCCGAGAGTTGCACGGCGACCGCGATTCCGCCGGCAATCATCATTCCGGCAGGTTGTGGAATTGGCAGGATTTGATGGACACCCCATTCTGCGACTACCGCTACGGCAACCGCCCACAAGCTCAATCGACGGCGGCGAAGGGGATCCACCGGCTTCCACCAGCGAAGAAGTGCGAAGAGCATCGCAAAGTGTGCCATAAGGGCGGAGGCAAGCGGCGTTCCATTTTGATAAAAGGCCTGTGGCAAGTCTGTCGTGTTGATCCCACGTTCCAGACCGTTGTCGAGCGGCAACATCAAGAATTCGTTGACCCCATACGCGGCCATTCCCACGCCGGCTCCGAGCCCAGCAAGCACCAAACGCCTTGGCAAACCTTCGCCTTCATCACGTTCCCAGAGCTTTCCAAGGCCCAAAATTCCAAGCGATGCCAATAGGACGACTACCGCCATCCAGCCGTAGGGCGCTATCGTCCAGGCGTCGACAGGACCACTGCGAAGACCGATCACGCCGGCAACAATCGCCATTCCGACCGCTGCAAACGTCGCTGCGATCCAAGAAGTATTGAGTTCGGCGACTCGGTAGATCGATCGCTTTGCCCTCAAATCGTTCCGAACGTAGCTACGCCACTGGATTTTGGAGACCGGTTGTCGCGGAGCCCCAGCAGCTGTGGCGATGCGCTGCGCTTCGGCATAAGTGGGCTGCTGCTTGGAATGAAGCACCATGTGCCGGACGACGTAGTAGGGCACATAGATTACGGCCACCATGGATAACATGGGGAGCAACCAGTGCGTGTTGATCAACAGAACGAAGCCGGCGATCAATAGAAGGAACACCTTCGAACCGGGTGAGCGATCAAGCGTGGACCACCAACGATTCAAGTCATCCCAACTTTGACGAATAGCTCGTGCAACGGGCTCGTCATCGGTAGACGACGACGGTTTCGACCGACGACCAGGCTCGGGCACCAACACAGCTTCCAGAGGCTCTTCGTCTTGGATGACCTCCGCCATGATTGGGGCAGGGTCCGAGACGGCAGCTGAGCTTTCCGCGTGCCGCTGTTTTCCATCCAGTGACTCAAGCATCTCGGGGACAGAGGCGAAACGTTTGCCCGGGTCCTTTTCCAGACAACGGGCGATAGTGGATCGATAGGGTTCCGCAACGCCACCGAGTTCCGGAGACGCCGTCAAATGCTTGACGATGATTTCATGACAGCTTTCGCCATCGAACGGAACTTGGCCAGTCAGCAATTCGTACAGCAAAATGCCGAGTGCATAGATATCAATCTCGCGGCCATATTGTCCGCGGCCAATTTCGGGCGCCATGTAGTGGAACGTACCCACGCTTTCGGTGTGCCCACCGCGATGTGACGCCGAGATGAACTTGCTGAGGCCGTAGTCACCGACTTTGACGACACCCAGATCGTCGAAGACATTCCCCGGCTTCAAGTCACGATGAACCAATCCCGCCGAATGCAGATGATTCACACCCGCCGAGATCGCTCGGAACCATCGATCAGCTTCTTCGATTGGCAATCCATCGGGCGACTCGTCAAGCACCTGCCTCAGATTGAGTCCCGCAACATACTCCATGACGACCCAGGACTGATCGTTCGCGTCTTGGCAAATGTCGTACAGGGCAACCAAGTTTGGATGCTTGAGATTCAAGCAATGGGAGACACCACGCAATTCAACTTCCAGATTGCGTTGAATGCGTTTGAGCGCAACCTCTTTACCAGCTTCGCTGACAGCGAAGTAGACCTCACCGAACCCACCCATGCCGATGCCACGACGAATCGTGTAACGCGGGAGAGGTGTCGATCCGGGAGGATACGTGAAGGTCATTGGTCGCGTGGAAGAATCGCCAACCTGGGTCTCTCCCAGCCACGCGTCGCTGGCGTGCAGTTGCGATCGTTCTGTAGTGGATTGGTTCATCGGACGCCGGTTGCGTAGCCCCATCTTCATGAT
>JBPCVD010000156.1:0-10967 GCA_051010815.1 Rubripirellula sp. | reverse complement strand
GAACACCGTCGCGTCGCTTGTCATACGCCAACTCCTTGCTGAATTGCGGGGAGCGAGAAATGAAATGTCGTTCCCCCCTCCACATTTGCTGTCGCCCAGATTTGCCCCTGATGCGTTTCGATAATGGATCGGCTGATCGCTAGCCCCATGCCAAGGCCATCCTGTTTGGTTGAAAAGAAGGCCTCAAACAATTGATCTGTCGCCCCATCCTTCAAACCATGTCCGTTGTCTTCGATCTCGACCAACAGATCACCATGCTCGCCGCTGCGAGTGCGGATCATCATGCGACGCAAGGTCGGATCAACGTCGTGCATTGAATCGACTCCGTTACGAACCAAATTCAGCAACACTTGCTGTATCTGGATGGGGTCTCCCATCGCATCGGGAAGCCGATCTTGCAAATCAAGCCCAAGCGTCACATCTCGTCGCCTCAAATCGGAAGCGACAAAATGGGCGACCTCGCGCACGAGCGGGTTCAGATCAAGTTTGCAACGATCGGGCTCACGTTTCCGCACGAACTGACGCAGACGCCGAATCACTTCTCCGGCGCGATGCGCATCGGCGGAAATTCGATCGACCACATGCAGCATTCCCTCCGAATCGGATTTGCCGTCGCGGATACGAATGGCTGCGCCTTCGGCATAGGCAGCGATCGCCGCCAGCGGCTGATTGATCTCATGCGCCAAACCGGTGGCCATTTCGCCCATCATCGTCAAACGCGCCACATGCGCGAGTTCCATCTCCTGATTCTTGATTCTTGTCTCGACGATCTTTTTCTCAGTGATGTCACGCAAGACCGCTCGACAGTCAGTGGCGGCACCCTCTTCGTACCGCACGGCCGAAACATTCATGCTCGTTTCAAGGAACTGTTGATTTGCACAACGGAGCCTCAGTTCAATGTCTTTGGCCTGCCCGTTGACCAAGAATTGCCGAAAAGCCCGCCTGGCATCCGTCCGTGATTCGAGATCGAACAGATCGTAAAGATGACGGTCGATGATTTCAGTCTTGCGAAATCCGGTGGCCTCCAAAAACGTTCGATTGCATTCGATCACACGTTGAGATCCGACATCGACCGAAATGAACATATCGGGGGCGTGTTCATACAAATCAAGATACCTCCCCTCGGAAGCTTGAATGCGTGCCGTTCGGGCGCTGAGAATCATGAGAAAGGTCCCGAACAACGCCGTCAATGCAAGGCCCGAGGCCAGCATCAACCAGGTCCTTCGACCGGCACCAGCCGCATAAAAAGATTGCGTCGGAGTCAGCTCACAGACCCATTGATGGTCCACGAACCCGAGCGTCTTGGCGAATCGAAGGGGACGGCGAATGATGGGAGCCACTTCCGAAACCTTGTACGGAGAAGGCTGCTCGTTACGACGATAAATCGTCATCCGCGGTGAAGTGGAGACATCCGTGACTTCTATGTTGAACGCTTTTGCGTATTGTCCCGGTAGCGAAACGCTCGCGATGTCCGCCACATGAAAGATTCCCAACACGTAGCCGCGAAGTTCCTTTCGTCGTGCTTCGATGGTCTCGGGGGTCTTGTCGCGAGCATAAATGGGCGCGAAGACATACAACTCGTAGCCACCATGATCCGTCGCTCTCGGGATCGCCGCCATCCGCTGGCCCTTATCACGACACGCCCGCATGGTCGCAAGCCAATCCGGATCCGAAGCGACATTGGTCCCCCGCGAGATCAATCGTTTGTCGATCGGCTCGATGAACTGTATGGGGAAGTGTTCGCTGGCCGTCGGCTTCGACAAGCCAGAATCATCCGTGTCGTCCGTGGCGATGGAGAAACTATCGAGCTTGGATTGCGTTACAAACTCCTCCAACTGGTCTTCGGTGACACGAGGTAGCCAGGCGATCGCATGAACTCCACGATGGCGTTCCAAAGCTCGACGATTGAACGATTCGAACTCAGTGCGCCGTACGTGGTCCGAACTTGTACAGAACCGCTCTAATGAATCCATGACCCCGACATGGCTGTCCAATTGTTCTTCGAAGAACTGGGTCGCGATCGAAGCGAAACCATCGAATTGCTCTTTCTGACGTTCTTGAGCCAACGTTTGAAGCGTCAAAAAACCAAGCACCGCAAATACAAATGCCGCGGTTAACGGTAAGGCAACCGATAGAAGACGCGGTCGCCACACAGTCCGCGGCTGCGCGAACGCAATCATCAGCAGCGGCGCAAAGATGATGACACCTAGCACATCCCCGACCCACCAAGTCCACCAGTTGATTGCGATTCCCACACCGCTTACCACCCCGAAGATCGCCAGCGTGGTAACGCCCCAGGTCGCGCCTAGCAGGCAAGCAACCGGTCCGCCGAGCAGCAAGAAGATCAAGATCTGACGATCTTGAATCAGTGAGTTTGGGAAACCGATGCGTCGGCGGACGAGCGTAGCACCGAGTACCGCTTGCAAACTCGCGCCGACAGAAATCGAAAGTGGCGGCAGCAGGCTCTGCATCGCCGCCATCATGTCATTCGCTTGCAGCAGGGGAGTCCAAGCGTTAACGAACCAAGCGCCCAGCAACACTCCTGGCCAGACACGATTGCCGAGCAAAAGGCAAGCGACGAACGCGATCGCGGACGCGGGCCATACGGCGGTCGCGTAGCTGGGTGGTACGGCCAACATTTGGCCAAGTCGACCTGCCACAAAATAGCCGAAGCCCACAACCAGAATCATCGCCAACCGCTTCACCGCCGTTGGTTGTTGCGAGGCGTCCAAAGTCCTGCCGAACATTTCTCGCGAATCCCTCCTACACAGACCCTTTTCTCCGTAGCCAAGTTATATCGAAATGCCGAGCGCGAATCGACCAATTCGCATCGCAATCTCGCATCGAGTCTCTCACGCCCACAGGGCTGCTCTCTGGTGACGAGAGTTCAGATTGAATTCGCCGATATTGAAGACTCGGATGATCCACCTTCGCGGGCGACGAGGGCGGCAAAACGAACATCGTAGGATCGGATTCCGCTTCCGCTTGGCGGAGACGCTTCACCTCTCTGCCCGAGTGAGAATCAAGCCGGGAAAAATCGCTTGCCGGCGGCCTCTCACTAGGCGACACGCCTCACCCAGACGTCGCAATCGCTACAGCCGGTTCTACAGCGATCGAATCCCCTCTGATTGTGGGTAAATCCTGTAGACCAGTGGGGTGACCTCCCTTCCAATCACCGCAATCCCCGCCTCAACGGACTGAACTTCCCCAGCCTTACCATCAATTCCTTTGGGAGGATCCTCCATGCTTCGCCATTCCGACCCTACATCGAATTCGCCCCGCCGCTCCCCCTCGGGGCATCGATTCGAGAATCGCGCGAGATTTCGACTTCTAAGCCTGCAGACGCTCGAAGATCGGCGTTGCCTTGCCGCCAGCATCGCTCCGGAATTGGATTTGTCACAACTGACCGTCGATCCGAACTCCTACGATCCATCTAGCATTCTTGTCCGCTACCACACGGAGCAGGCCCCCGCGATCGACGCGACCAATCTCTATGGGCCATCACTCACGCTGGAAGGCGTACCCATTGGATTCGGCTTGCATCAAGTCGAGCTGCACGACGGTGCCTCATTGCAGTCCGTGTTGGATAGCTATCGGGCGGACCCCGATGTCGATTATGCCGAGCCCGACTATCACGTTCGAATGACGGCAGTGCCAAACGATCCCATGTTTGACCAGCAATGGGACATGCACAACCTCGGCCAGACATCGGGGACCATTGATGCCGACATTGACGCCCCGGAAGCGTGGGACGTGTCGACCGGCAACGGTTCGACGATCGTCGCGGTGATCGACACGGGTGTCGATTACCGGCACCCCGACCTTGCTCCCAACATTTGGACGAACCCAGGTGAGATCCCGGGTGACGGCATCGATAACGACAACAACGGCTATGTCGATGATATTCACGGCTACGACTTCTTCAACGAAGACGGTGATCCACTCGACGATCACAATCATGGAACCCACGTCGCAGGAACGATCGCGGCAGAAGGCAACGACGGGATCGGTATTGCCGGCGTGAACTGGGGTGCCCAGATCATGGCCATCAAGTTTTTGGGGGCCGATGGTTCAGGGACGACCAGTGATGCCATCGAAGCGGTGCGTTACGCGGTCGACAATGGCGCACAGATATCGAACAACAGTTGGGGTGGTGACCCCTATTCTCAAGCGATGTACGACGTCATTCGGGACGCCCGCGACGTTGGCCACATTTTTGTGGCGGCCTCCGGGAACGGGGACTTCATCGGCTTCGGCATCGACAATGACGCGACACCGTTTTATCCGGCCAGCTACGATCTGGATAACATCGTTGCTGTCGGGGCCACCGATCACAACGATCGGATGGCGATCTTCTCTAACTACGGCGCGAACAGTGTCGACTTAGCGGCGCCTGGCGTCGATATTCTCAGCACAACGATCAACGGTGGCTACGGCAACTCAAGCGGCACCTCAATGGCGACGCCGCACGTAGCCGGTGCCCTAAGCTTGGTACGTGACGCTGATCCGGCGCTCTCCTACTCGGAAATCATCTCCCAAGTCCTGTTCTCCGCGGACCCAATCGATTCGCTTCAAGGAGTGACCGTGACGGGAGCCAGGCTAAATCTGGCCGCGTCGCTGATTCCCGATGAAACCGGACCAAAAATCGAAGACGTCGAACCTTCGGGATTGGTGCTGGACCCATTCAACTCGATTCAAATTCGTTTCAGCGAGACACTCGAAACCGGAAGCTTCACGCTCGATGACATTGCGCAATTCATCGGCCCTGACGGGATCATTCCGCTAACCGCGCTAACGCCGGTCGCCGGCTCCAACCACCGTGTTTTCGAACTCAGTTTTGAATCCCAAACCGTCGCCGGAACCTACGAACTGACGGTGTCCCCCGGCGTCACCGATCGGTTCGGCAATGTGATGGACCAAAACGAAAACGGAGTCGGAGGCGAAACGGATGATGCCCTGGTACATGACTTCTTGAAGGTCGATGCCGTCGCCCGGTTTGACTTTGGGACGACCTTGTCTCCGGTTGCCACGAACTACACTCGCGTCACCGGCGGCGATGCCTACAACACGACAGTGGGGCACGGTTGGGTATCAGGCCCTGTCTATTCGCTCGAACGGGGCGGCGAAGCTTTAACGGCGGACTTCAACTACACGCGAGACGCGAATTTTGGCGTCGACTTGCCCAACGGCGAATACGATGTGATCGTGACCCTCGGCGAATCGATCGTTGGCCACGATCAGATGGGAGTCTTTCTGGAGGGCGTTCAAGCAGGATCCGTTTCGACTTCCGCCGGTGAGTTCGCCGTCAACACGTATCGCACGAGCGTCAGTGACGGTCAACTGAATCTGGGCTTACGGGATCTCGGTGGTACCGATCCGTGGGTCATGATCAACGGTGTCGACATTGTGTTTGCCGGTCCGGATCTGACGGGGCCAAGCATCATCGCCACGGATGCTGTCGGTGATGTCGCGGGGCCACTGGAGAGGGTTCATGTTACGTTTAGTGAACCCATCGCGCCAACGAGCTTTTCGCTCGACGACATTCTCTCGTTCCAGGGGCCTGACGGTGCAATACCGGTAAACGCTGTGAACGCAATCGCCCCGGGTGAATTCGAAATCACGTTCGACACACTGAACATCACCGGTGACTTCGAATTGGTACTGGGACCCGACATCACGGACGTCGCTGGCAATACTTTGGACCAGGATGGTGATGGACTGTCTGGGGAACCGATCGATGACCGTTTCCGTACAAGCTTCTCGATGGAGAAGGGGCCTGAGTTCCTGGCAGGATACGATTTCGGAACGTTCCTGTCGCCAGTGGCCGACGGTTACATCGGCGTCACCGGCGGCGACAAATACAACGAGACCGCCGGACATGGCTGGCTGGAGGGCGCCGTCTACTCGCTAAGTCGTGGTGGTGATCCGCTAACGCTGGATGTGAACTACACCACCGGGGCGACCTTTGCCGTGGACCTCCCGAATGGTGAATACGACATCACCGTGACGCTTGGGGAAGTGCTGATCCCGCATGATCAGATGGGCGTCTTCGTAGAAGGCGTGTTGGTTGATAACGTCTCGACGGCAGGTTCACAGTTCGCTGTGAACACTTATCGAACCAGCATCAGCGACGGCCAACTGACGCTAGGTTTGGACGATCTCGGTGGCAGCGATCCCTGGGTCATGATCAATGCGCTTGATGTCTTGTTTGTGGGTCCGGATTTGACGGGCCCACAGGTCACTGGCACGGACGTCCTGGGCACCGTCACCGGTCCTGTGGATCGTATCGTCGTTTCATTCAGTGAACCGATCGATCCGGGGAGTTTGACGCTGGATGACATTGTGGCGTTGGAGGGTCCTGCAGGGGCGATCACCCCAACGGGTATCACACAGGTTGCTGCCGGCGAATTTGCAGTCGAGTTTGCTGCTCAGAATGACTCGGGCTCTTATCGCCTTGTCCTCGGTTCCGACATCACAGACATCGCCGGCAATTTGGTCGACCAAGACCTGGACGGGGTCACGGGCGAGGTCACGGAAGATCAATTCGAATTGCTGTTCGCCATCGAAGCCGGCCCAGTCTTCATCGCGCACTTTGATTTTGGAACAACCTTGTCTCCGGTTGCCGACGGCTACACGAGAGTGATCACGGGCGATCGCTACAGTGAATCCAACGGCTACGGCTGGAGCGCCGGCGCGGTCTATTCACTCAATCGAAGCGGCCCACCGCTGACCACCGACTTGAACTACACCAGCGATGCTACCTTCGCGTTTGATTTGGAGAATGGCGAATACGAAGTCACGCTGATCATGGGAGAAGTCTTGATCGGACACGATCAGATGGCCGTTTCCCTCGAGGATGTGCGTGTCGACGTCGTGTCGATCCCCGGCTTCCAATTCGCCACCAACACCTATCAGACGGAAGTCACCGACGGGCAGCTGAACATTCGATTGCAAGATCTCGGCGGGAGCAATCCCTATGCCGTGATCAACGCTTTGGACATCGCCCGCGTCGTACAGCCTGCGACCGCGGGCATCGCTGCGATTGACCAAGCGATCATAGAATCGACTGCCGATGACACGGATACACTGCCGCTTGATCCGCCGCCAGCGACCGAGCTGACGACATCGGATCCGATCGTCGACACCAGTGCGCCAGCCTCCACCGATCAGGCGGTAGTCGAATTAGTCGAGGAAGAACCGGAACCGGCTCCCGTGAACGACTTCCTTGCTCTGCTGCGGTTACTTTCGGGCGGCTGAGCTCAGTAGCCGGTGGCACGAAAAACTTTCCGTTGGTGCCGTTTTTGACTGCGGTCTTAGGGGCGAATCGTCGCGGATATTCTTGCAGCCGGAACTTTTTAGCTCCGGCGAAATTTCCTCGATACGGACCCCACTTCATGCGAACGCTCCGACACCTTTCGAGTTATCCATTTTTGGTCACGATCGGTTTTTTCGCCATGTTCATTATTGCTATTGGTGTCGGAATCGCATCCGGATCGATGCCGGCGCGGTAAGCACGCGTCGCCTCGATCATCGATCAATCCTGTCGGCCTCGGCAATGCATCCTCCGGTGCAGCGCCGTTCGCCGATGGGTGTTCATAGCGGTCGCTGGTCGCCCGCCCAAACGCCGGATCCGTCACAGGCTCCGGCGTTTCTTTTGCGCAGAGGCCGATTCGTTCCATCAACGAGACGCGTTCCAAGATCCGCGTGCGGATGTTCGGCCAGAAACAACGGTTCGGTTCTAACTAACCAGCCGGCTAGAAACGCCACGCTTCGTGCCCGCTAATCGCCGTAGGTACCGAGAAATCGTTCGACCAGTGTTGGTGTTCGAATCCATGTCGTTCGCCGGACCCGCGAAACGATGGGCGGCTGGCGAACCCAGCCCGCCTCGATACCGATCACGGGCGTGATGGGCATGGGAACCACGATCGCCGTCCGATAAACGTGAGGCCCCTTCGACGCATTGTATTCTCGACGCAATGCCAAGGCATCTCGGCGGCGTGAATCAAGCCGGTAACGATAGTCGTCGAATTTCCACCGATCACCAACTTCCGCGCGTGTTCGCGGACGACTGATCTGAATTCGAAATTCATCTTCGGCAGAAGTCGTGCTCGAGAGGTCGGGAGCCACGAGAATTGCAGCCAGTATCCAAAGCGATCGCATGGGGAACACTCCTCAAAGCCAGATTCGTCTTTCATCATTCTGACGCTCTGCCCATCTCAAATCCAGAGTCTGCGAGATAGATTTTGGCCGTCAGCAAGGAGTCTCGCACGGATTCGATCGATCGACCCGCAAGGGAGAACAAGTTCACTTCGATGAACACTCAACCGTCAATGTTGATGTCGCCCGTAATCTTATCCTTGTACATCGCCAATTTCCCCAGCGCATGGTCGATGTCGTGCGGATCCGCACCATGTTCCTCCATCGCATCAGCGAAGTGCCCGCAAAACTTGGAGAAGTGATGCCCGGTGATGCCTCGGCCCCGATGAATCGCGGTCAGTTCCGCACCAGAATACTCCACCGGTCCGTCGAAGGCGGACGCGAGGAACTGATACTGCATGTGGTGAAGTCGCTCGATCGACGTGTTCTCAAAGAACGGCGCCAGCTCGGGATCGACGACAACGCGGCGATACATTTCCCGAACGATCGCAGCCACGCCTTCCGTGCCACCGAGTCGCTCGAACAGCGTGCGTGTTTCCTCCGACATCGTTCTTGTCTCTCACTTCTTCGCAGTAGTCCAATGTTAAATCCCGAGAGCTTCTAGTCCCGAGAGTCTGGCCGTCTCTGATTACTTCCAGTATCGGTGATTCGTGCCTTGATTCCAAGCAGCTGCGACAAAGATGCAACGCGCGCCGCCGCGAATTCGACCGACGGCGACGTTCACGTGATGTCGCACGCATGAAAGTGCAGAACGCCAGCGCGGTTGTCTGCGGTTTGTTTGTGGCACGCCACACATGTCTTCAATTCGAGTCACCACGCTCGACCGGGCGAACGTAAACCCTCAAACGCTTCGCCGAATAGTCTTCGGCGTTTCCGGCAAACGTCCAATCAGGGTGTTGCCCCATCTTATCGCCGTTCCCGATTCCCAGATCAGCCTTCTGCCCCGCTCCCCAATGACTGATGGAAAACAGCGTGGTCTTGGCGTTGGGCTCGTGCACCTGCATCGAACCATACCCATCCTGCGGCTCGCCCGGTTGGTCACCAAAATCGAATTTTGAAGGCGAGGCACCGGCCACTTCTGCACCGTTGTTTGGGGCGTAGTTGTGCGGCCAAAATTCAACGTTCCCAGACCGCCCGAGCGCGTTCAATGTGGGATCGGTCGAGAAGATATCCATGTCGCTCACCACTTGCTGAAACATCGCGTCGGACGACGCTACGGGGATCCCGATCTTGCCAGCGTCATCCGTGAACGCCTGCATCGAAACAAACAGCTTTTGCTCACCTTGGTCCTTGGACTTCAATTCAACCAGGTATCCAATTCGGTCAAATGGTTCGACCTGACGACTCCGATCAACGTCGTACTGGAGTTCCGCTTGGAGTTTCGATAGGTCCAGATCGTAAACCAACTGATAGTCTTTTTCGATGTTGAGCAAACGAAGGAAATCAGGCTCATCGCCTCCGCGACACGCACCAACAGGCAACCCTGTGCCACCGGTCAGGTTGGGTTCGGCAAGCTTGTCCCAGGCGAATCGAAAGGCGGTTGGCTCGTCCACATCGGCAGATGTCAGCACGACAGAGTCGCCCTCTATCTCCGCCGTCGCTGAAACGTACGATCGTGTTCCGGGCCCAATCACTTCAAAGTACGTCGGCGGTTGACCATCACGTGTTTTGAGACCACCGGCCGTATTGTCGAATGTGATCTTGAGTTGTTTGCCGTCAGGGCTAACAGATTCCACTTTCGGACTATTGGCGACCAAGTCGTCGCGTCCGTACTCATTTTTAAGAGCCAGCAACGCGAGCCGAGACCCCACATCTTGCTTGTTGGGTGGATGAATGTTGTTCACTGTGGCGATGTCATTGATGACCACCATGCCGGTATTCGGAAGTTGCTGCACCGCGGACTGAGCTTCCCAGAATCGGGCCAAAATCGCGGGATCTTCGTTTCCATATTGAAAGGGGGCGATTTGCACGTAATAGAAAGGAAACTCACCCTGATCCCACAACGTTCGCCAGCCTTGGATCAGCGCTTTCTTCTTCTCGAAGTAAAGCATGCCATCGGCATGATTCGACTCCCCCTGGTACCAGATCTCACCGCGAATGGGAAAACCAACCAACGCATGGATCATGCCGTTGTAGAGCATGGTCGGGTCTTGATGGCTTGTGAATGGCTTCAGTGAATCTGGATACGCGGGACTCGGATCCAGCGGTTCATGACTGCTCAACGCTGACTTTGCAGCAACCGTCCATTGTTCGTTCTTCGTCAGATAGTCCCCAAGGCGTGTTTGATAGGCTGGCGATCCCGGTGTCCGTCCGATCACCGATTGATAAATGTCTTGCAGCATGGGGACTTCGCGGAAACCGATCGTGGGTGTCCAAGGCTCCACGCGAGTTCCGCCCCAAGACGAATTGACCAAACCGATCGGCACATCCAATTCCGTTTGCAGTTGCTTTGCCATGTAGTAGCCAACCGCTGTGAAATTCGCAACGACCTGCGGAGAACAAACCTGCCATTCGGCTTGCACGTCATCCAGTGGCACCGTCGACGCACGGCGGGCTATTTTCACATGCCGAATCAGGGGATGTTTGGCGGCAGCGATCTCCGCTTCTCGATTGAGACTGTTGGAAACGGTCCACTCCATATTCGATTGACCGCTGCACAACCATACTTCCCCTATCAGCACATCCTCGACCTCCACGACATTGGTGCCCTCGACTCGCAAGGTCACCGGTCGCGAATTCGCCTGCATCGGTTCCAACGCGACACTCCAGCGCCCGTCATCGCCGGTCGTCACCGCTGCTTTGCGGTCTCC
>JBPCVD010000155.1:0-3095 GCA_051010815.1 Rubripirellula sp. | reverse complement strand
CCCAAATGCCATTTCCCCGCAAAGAAGGTCCTGTAGCCCGCCTCCTTCATTGCTTCGGCAATCGAAACGTCGTCACTAGGCAACGCATGTGTGTAATCTGCCGGCAACAATCGATCATCCCGTTTCCAATCCATTCCTGATCGAGCACCAATCCAGTTGGTGATCCCGTGCCGAGCTGTGAACTGCCCGAGCTGAATGCTGGCCCGAGACGGGCTGCAGACACGGCAGGTTGCGTAACCCTGCGTGAATCTCATTCCACCGTGCGCCAGCCGGTCGATGTTTGGGCTCCGGTAAAACGTGCTGCCTTCGACGGATAAGTCGTGTAACCCCATGTCATCAACAAGAATCAGGACGACATTTGGTGGATCGGTCGCCGCATCCACAGGTTTCGCAACGGTGACGGCCGCAACGCAGATAGCCATCAGCATCAACCACGAACAGAAACGCATACAACACCAACAGTGGAGGGAAGAATCAGGGGGAGAATTAGAGGAGAGGCTTCCGCACCCAGCGCGAGTCTCCACGATGGGGAAGCGAAATTTGCTGGGTAGGAGTCACGATGAACCGGGGACCACCCAGGAAGTAGGGGACCACCCAGGAAGTAAAGGTTCAAACGCCATTCACTTGCGATCGGGCAACCGTTCACCGATTTCGCGACTCACCTGCTCGGCAAGGTAATCAGATCCCTCTGGCTTGTAGTGCAGGTCCATGGGTCGCTGAAGCTCGGCAAACCGTGGCAGCACATAGCTGTGTAAGTCATTGATCGGAATCTGGTACCCACGCATCACGCGAGCCGCTATCTCGTTGTACTCGGTTTCGTCACCAAAGGTGCGATCAGGATTCAGCTTTCCTTTAGGAATCGGCGTGATTGCGGCCCAAATCAAAACGGCACCGGTTTCCCGCAATCGATTCACCAACGTGCGCAAGTTGGCCTCATATTCCTTTGGCTCTACCTGTCGTTCACCACTGGGCATGTGACGCAAGTCATGGATCCCCCAGTTGAAGTGAATCAAGTCCCATTTGCTGTCACCCAGCCATCGTTCGATGGACGCCAACCCACGTGTCGTGGGCCCACCATTGGCCGAAATCCGATGCACGTTCGCGCGACCCTGCAGCCGTTCACGAACGCCAAGTGTGTATCCCATCGAAATCGAATCGCCGATCAACAGGACGCGAGGAAGGCCGGGCACATCGGCGATCGGCCGCAGTACGGGATTCCCCTTGGCCGGCTTCTTCGGAGTTACCTTCTCAGGAGATGGCTTGCTAGAAGCCGAAGAACCCTTTTCGGCTGCAGCTGGCGTCTCGATGTTCTCCGAGACCGCGGAACCAGGGTCTTGGGCGAAAGCCATCACGGGCGCCAACGCGAAAGACCAAATGATCACTAAACGAAAAACCGTAATCGCTGATGACGTCTTCGAATGAGCAGCGTATTTCATGTCGATGATTTCTCGAGAAAGAGGGACTCAATGTGATCCGTCGCGAAGCCAATCGAATCGTGACTCACCAATTCGCGAGAGAGTGCTTCGCGTTTTTCAACATTCTCCGCCGGTGGGTTTTCCAATAACTGCTTTAGAACGTCGATCAATTCCCGGTCGCGGCGAAGCCAGCGCCCGCATCCTAGTCGCTCAACCCGCTGAGCGTTGTCGAACTGATCAAAGGCGTGGGGACGAATCACCTGCGGGATCCCCGCCGCGATAGCCTGAGAAGTCGTCCCAACGCCACCATGATGCACAATCGCGGCGCACTGCGGCAACAACTGCGAGAACGAAACATAGGAAACAGGACGCACCGTAGGTGGCAGATCGCTGGGGAAGTTTTCCGCGAACGTCGAAAGCAACAGTCCAGGCCGATTCAACTTTAAACAGCTCTCGACTGCGAGTTCAAAGAATCTTCTGCAATGTTGATGCGCCGTTCCCGAGGTAAAGACGATGGGTCGATCGTCGGGAGGCCGGAATTCATCTTCCGTGTGATCCTGCAAAGGGAACCCGCAATGGACCAGCGACGTCAAGAATCCGCGAGTGGCCGGTGCGAACCAATCTGGGTACATCGCCAAAACTTTGTCGGGTGAATGCCACCACTGGTTCAACGGTCGACGGATCGATGGCAAGCCATAGTCTTTTCGCATCCGGTTGACGGGTCCCCGAATGACAGGATCGATTGCCACGTGATCGGCAAACCAATAGGCGGTGCGCAATGCCCATGCGGGACGCGAGACTTCGAACCACCATGGCGACAACCGAGGAGGAGAATCAAACGTTCGCAGGATGACCGGCTGCAGGTGAACCGTCGCCAGTCCAATTTCGGGGTGGGCGTCTCGAAAGATCCGCGAGGCTAAATCCAACGGGTGCGCGACCAGGATCGTTTGTCCTGGAACGTGATGCCGCTCGATGACCGCCTGATGCCGCCCCAGATAGTCGTGAACAATGGTTCGAAAAACCTGCAGTGGACCTTGGACCGGCTTCCAAACGTTTGGGTTTCCTAACGCCTGGGAAAATTCCTCGCGACTGATCACCGCCTCGACTTGCAGATCGGCGTCGCGAGCGACATCGGCATAAGGTTCAGCCAACGAAATGACGACTTCATGCCCCAACGAACGAAGCCGACGTCCAATGGCAATCATCGGGTTCACGTCACCGCGTGATCCGGGGGCCGAAAGAATGGCTCGCAATGCTAACGCTCGATGTTGTACTCGGTGATTTTGCGATACGCCGTCGCACGACTCACGCCGAGCAATCGCGCGGCTTCGGGAACGCTACCGCTCGTTCGCTTGAGAGCCTTGCGAATCAATCGCTGCTCCCACTCGTCGATCCGAAGCGTATCGAGGCGACTGACCCCGACATCACGCAAACCCAAATCATCGACTTCGATTTGCGGCTCATCTGCCATGACGACGGCACTATCGATCACGTTACGCAACTGGCGAACGTTCCCCGGCCATGGATAGCCGCGCAGCCGATCCAATGCAGAGTCAGAGATTCCAAGATCGGAGCGACCATGCTGCCGACGAAAATGTTCGAGGAAGTGTTCCATCAACAGATCAATGTCGTCATCACGTTCACGGAGCGGCGGCACATAAAGTTCGAACACACTCAACC
>JBPCVD010000154.1:0-25572 GCA_051010815.1 Rubripirellula sp. | reverse complement strand
CGCGAATCAAATCATCGCGCAAAGCGAAGTCGATGTGGCGAAGACGAACATTGAGGAGTATTTGCACGGAACGTATCTGGAAGAGCGCAGTTCGATTGAGAAACAGATTTTCGATTCAGAAGAGCTGGTCAAGAAGTCACAGCTTGCCTACGAATCGGCGATGAGGCTAGCGTCCAAAGGCATGTTTCGCTCCCTGCAGATGGAAGGTGAGAAGTTCGCGGTAGATTCGGCTCGCAAGGAGCTGGAGCTTACGAAGCAGCGACTCGAAACGCTGGACCGCTACAAGAAGAAAAAGACGCTTCAACAATTGCAAAGCGCGCTCGACGCCGCCGAGGCAAGACTTGCGGCAGAGCAGGCCTCTCTCAGACTTGAGAAAGATCGGCTCGACCGCGATAAGGAGCAACTTGCGAACTGCGTCATCAAGGCTCCGGCTGCAGGCATGGTGATCTTTCCATCGGCTGCCGAGTGGAAAGAGACACCCGACATCGAAGAAGGGGCTCGCGTACGTGAGCAACAAACCCTGTTGATGATTCCGGACGTGTCCAAGATGCAAGTCAAGGTCGGCGTGCATGAATCGAAGGTTGGACGTTTGAAACTCGGCATGCGAGCCAACGTGGAGTTGCAAGAGCTTTCGCTCGTGGGCGACGTCGACGAAATCGCCGAAGTGACGCGTCCCGCCGGTTGGTGGACGGGAAACATGGTGAAGTACGACACGTTGATCCGCCTCAATCCGCAACCAGGGCTCAAACCTGGCATGAGTGCAGTCGTCGACATCGTGCTCGCTGACCATTCGGACGTCTTGAAAGTTCCCGTTGCGGCGATCATGGAAAGTAACGAAGGATTCCTTTGCTGGACCAAAGAGAACGATGGGGTAAAGAAGCGTGTTATCGAGTTGGGGGACACCAATGATGAATATACGATCGTGAACGCCGGCCTTGCCGAGGGAGACGAGGTCGTGCTCAATCCCACGGCCTACATTGACGAAGCGCAAATCGAAGCTTTGAAACCCATGAAGGACAAAGCGACACCCGAAGGCAAAGAGTCTGCTTCCAAATCACCAAACAAGGATCTGGACAAGACGGAAGAGGACAGCGACCGTGCCGCGAAAAAGGCTGACAAAGGCCCCGAGTCCGCTAGCAAAAAGGCTTCAAAGGCTGCTGCGGGAATGGGCAAACAAATCATTGCAGCGGCCGACAAGAACGGTGATGGCTTCCTTCAAGAGGACGAAATCGCCGAAAAAGATCGCGCCAACTTCACGAAGGTGGATACGAACGGCGATTCAAAACTCAGCGCGGACGAGTTGGATGCGGCTATCAAGGCGGCTTCTAGCAAATGAGAAGTCAGTTTCTGCAAACGCTAAGGCTCGGTCTCAAGAGTCTGTTGCTGCAAAAGATGCGTTCGGCATTGGCCGCACTCGGCATCTTCATTGGCACGACAACTGTGATTTGGCTCGTCGCCATGGGCGAGGGAGTCAGTCACGATGCTCAGCAGCAGATCATGGAGTTGGGAGCGACGAACATCATCGTGCGGAGCGTCGAACCCCAATCCAACGATGGTGCTGCGGAACGCGTCAAGACTTATGGACTGCTACGTGCCGACTACAGTCGCATCATGTCGAACGTTCCAACCATCACGAGCGCCGTCCCCATTCGCGAGCTGAAACGTGAGTTCCTGGTCAAAGGACGGACGGCAGATGTCAACTTGGTCGGTTGCACGGAACAGTATCTGAACCTGAATCGTTTGGAAATCGCGCGAGGCCGTTGGCTCGCGCCGCATGACAACCGCGAGAACTTGATCGTGCTCGCCGACCAAACCGCCAAGCGACTGTTCCCCTTCGAGAATCCGATTGGGCAAAAAGTAGGAGTACAAAGTGATGTCTACACGGTCATCGGCCAAACACAACCACGTGCGGCTGCTGCCGCGATTGGCGGTTCCTTGGAAGCGAGGGATTATGCGTTTGACGCCTACATCCCTTTAGAGACCTTTCGCCACCGCGTCGGTGATCAAATCATGATTCGACAGGGTGAAGGGTTCAATTTCAGTGGAGAGATTGTCGAACTCACGCAGATCACTCTCTCGGTCGAAAACTTGGAACAAGTCGATGAAACGGCAGCCATCGTCGAGTCGCTTTTAGAGAAATACCACGACAAGGAAGACTACGCGGTTGTCGTGCCAAAAGAACTCCTTCAACAAGCAAAACGCACGAGGGCAATGTTCAATGTTCTGCTAGTCGTGATCGCAGGAATCTCATTGCTCGTAGGCGGAATTGGGATCATGAACATCATGCTTGCGACCGTCACCGAACGCACACGCGAAATTGGCATTCGACGAGCTTTGGGCGCAAAGCGGACCGACATCATTCAACAGTTTCTCACCGAGACTCTTGTACTCACAGCAAGCGGCGGGCTGCTGGGTGTCGCTTTCGGCCTGATGTGTGGCCCCATTTTTCGAACCATCCGGTCCGTCATCGCTGCGGTGAATCCAGAATTATTGCCCCCGATTGTCTACAACTTGGAACCACGCATCGCGCCTTGGTCCGTTGTGCTTTCGCTTTTCATATCGCTTGGTGTTGGCCTGGTGTTTGGCGTCTATCCCGCTCGCCGAGCAGCGCATATGAACCCCATCGACGCGTTGCGACACGAATAGGTCTCGACACATTTTGAAGTGATCACAACATGATCTTCCGGCTAGCGTGACTCTTGAATTGTTTCCACCAGGTCTTCCAGCACCCGAAACCCCATTGCATATGCCGACACGTCTCTTTCGCACATGAGCCAACCATTAACCTCGGGGATACCGCGACGTCACGATCTGGACGCGCTCCGCGCCATTGCCATGCTGCTGGGAATTGCCTTGCATGCCGCATTAGGGTTCGCGCCCATCCCATGGATCGTTCAGGACGTTCAACAGAGCGAAGGCTTTTACGTCTTTTTCTCTGTCCTGCATGGCTTTCGCATGCCGCTCTTTTTTCTGATCAGTGGTTTCTTTACCGCGATGTTGTGGCGAAAACGAGGCCTAACGGCATTGTTGAAACACCGCACAAAGCGTGTCTTCCTGCCTTGCATGCTCGGACTCGTGACGATCATTCCCCTGTTGAATTATGTCAGTGGAATTGCGGTGAAGTCGCAGGCCAGCCAAACCGCAGCGGAGTCCAAGGATGGCAGCAAGACAATCTGGGCGGCAGCTTGGTCCGGCGATCTCGCGTCTCTCCAGCAACTGATCGACAATGATAAGAGTCTCGATGCGCAGCAACCGGGCACCGGTCAGACGCCGCTTTCCTTAGCCGTGATCCAAAATCATCCCGAAGCCGTCGCGTTACTTCTCAAAGCCGGTGCCAATCCCAATGAAACGGTTGCGGATGGAACGCCGCCGCTTCACTATGCCGCAATCCTTGGATGCTCGGAAGTAGCCGCTGAATTGTTCGATGCTGGGGCCAACGTCGAAGCGACGACCGCGGACGGTAAAGGCCTGGAGGAGATGCTGAATCTGGACTGGGCGACCACCCAGTTCATCACAGGCTTGATGGGGATCGAGGTCGATCGGAAAGAACTGGAGGCTGGACGAAGCTTGATCGCGGAGCGATTGGGGGACTCCGTTACGGTTCAAAAGAATCCACCAGCGAAAGAAGCTATCGGTGCCGTGATCATCCTGCTCTTCGCTATGCCCGTCTTTCACCATTTGTGGTTCCTTTGGTTCTTGTGTTGGTTGGTGTGCGCTTTTGTCGTTTACGCCGCGATCATGGATGCTTTCAACATCGAACGAACGCCGGCATGGTTGACTTCGTCACCTCTGCGATATCTGTGGCTGATTCCCTTAACGCTGTTACCGCAAGCCGTGATGGGCCTCCAGTTCCCGACCTTCGGTCCCGACACCTCCGTCGGTCTGCTGCCCATACCGCAGGTCCTCTTTTACTACGCCATTTTCTTTGGCTTTGGTGCGATGTACTTCGACTGCCATGACGACGAGGGTCGATTGGGGAGACGATGGTGGTTTACCTTGCCGCTGTCGCTACTCGTTCTGTTTCCACTCGGTTTCGAATTCACAACCGGAAGTTTTGGATTTGCCGACGCTCTCGCGCCGCAGGCTTACCATCGGCTTCTTTCTGTCATTCTTCAAGCGACATTCGCTTGGACGATGACCTTTGCATGCATGGGGATGTTTCGCCGTCTGTTGCATCATGAAAGCAGGGTGATGCGATACGTGTCGGACTCTTCGTACTGGCTTTACGTCGCGCACTTGCCGCTCGTTGTTGCGTTGCAGTTCGTGATTCGTGACTGGCAGCTTCCGGCATTGTTCAAGTTTCTACTGTTGTGCACGGTTACCAGTGGACTACTTCTTCTGTCCTACCAGACGATGGTCCGATACACATGGATCGGTCGACTACTCAACGGCCCGCGTCAGCGTCCAGAACCAATTCTCGAAGCGAAGCTGATTGAAACGCCTCAAACGCAGACTTAGCTTTGCATCGATCAATGGTGGCGTCGGTCATCGCATAAGATGGCGATATGTCCCCGTGGCACAATTGGATAGCGCGTCGGCCTCCGGAGCCGAAGGTTACAGGTTCGAACCCTGTCGGGGATACTAGTGCAGCCAGCGACGCGCACATTAACTTTCCCGGCTTCCGACTCGAACAAATCTCGTCATGGACGAAGGACCAATCATTCAACGTTGATGGATACGGAAAGATCCCAACCAAGCGTGTTTCAACCCGTGCTTGTCGTCTTCGATCTCGATTTCACACTTTGGGACTGCGACGGTACTTGGTGCGATTGCCTCTCCCCGCCATTTCATCGCAAACATGGCAATGTCTCTGATGGACGGGGGCGAGTAGTGAAGTTGTATGATCACGTGCACCCCATTCTCGATCACTGCGATCAACTGAGCGTCCCGATGGCTTTAGCGTCTCGGACCGAACAGCCAACCTGGGCGAAGCAACTCGTCGAGCTGTTGGGAATTCGAGACCGATTCGCCTACTCGGAGATTTATCCGACATCGAAACAGCGACATTTTTCAGCACTTCGACGGGCTAGCGGTATCGCCTTTGACCAGATGCTCTTCTTCGATGATGAAATGCGAAATATTGAGGACGTCGGAAGTCTTGGCGTCACCTGCATTCACGTTGCCAACGGGATCAATCATGAACGATTCCAATCTGGATTGAGCCAGATGTCGATCGAGGGACAGGGCGGCGAATGAATGATGATTACTTTCTCACCCTCCACTTCGAAACGCATGACGACTTCACTTCGACAGCGTTGCGAAGCACTCCTCAAGGAACAACGATGCCTGATGCAATCGAATCCCTCGTCAGTCGGTACGAAGCCGGTTCCATCGATCGTCGCGAGCTATTAGCAGGACTGGCAGCGTTAACGGTTGCTGCCGCAAGTGGGAGCAGTCTCGCGGCTGAATCGGAACCGAGCGAACCAGCGTTCCAGGCGAAATCGCTCAACCATGTCACGCTTTCCGTTTCGAACGTCGCGCGTTCACAAATGTTCTATGAATCGATCTTGGGGGTCTCCGTCGTCTCGAGACAAACCAATGGCGTCAACTTAGGACTTGGCGAGAGTTTCCTTGGACTCTATCCGATCGCAGAACCGCCACGAATCAACCACTTTTGTGTCGGGCTTGATGAGTTCCAAGTCCAAGTGGCAGCGGATCGACTGAAGGAATTTGGTATCAAACCGAGAGTACGCAAGGACAAACCAGAAGTCTACTTTCGTGATCCCGATGGAATCTCTGTTCAACTCGAGGACAAAACCTATCGTGGATAGTGCTCCCGCTACGATGAAGACAGCAACAGTAGAAAGCCATCGAAAAAGCCTCTCGCGGCGAGGCCACGAGAGGCGTTGTGTCCCTCATCAATGTTTGCCGCATGCTACAAGTTCATGGGCAGTACGACTGTCGTTGGTACGAAGGGCGAAGGCACTGCAGGCGAGAGAACAGGTGGCAACGGGGCAGGAGGCAAGGGCGTTGCGGGCACAACAACTGTCGGTGCCACAGTAACCGGTGCGACATAGGCCACAGGCGCCGAGTAGGTCACAGGTGGTGGGACGACCACTCGAGTTCGCACAACAGGAACCGGTGCGGCCATAGGGACGGGAGTCGAAACCGCCACGGGAGCCACGTAGTTCACGGTCGCACCTGGAACGACGACGGGCCGGTAAACGCCTCGGAGTCCGAGCAATCCGCGTGGTTCGTACTGATATCCAACCACTGCGGGCGTGGTGCTTTGGACGGTCGTGTAGGCGATTGGTACTTGGGCGTCGGATTGCTGCGGGCAAAGAGCAAGCATCGCGACGGCGGTCAGTGCGGCAGCGATGGCTTTCGTGGTCATGGTCATTTCAGGTCTCCTCATTTTCCTTTGTGATTCACCAATGAATGGATTGGGAATGCTCCTCGATTACACCACCGCGAAAGATTTCTGAAGAAACCCGCCCATAGCCCCAACGATGAACCGAAAAACCAACGTTTTTCGCGATTTCCGAAATCTCTCGAAAACGAAAACCAACCGTTCGAAACTCCTTTTCTGCGTGGTTGGCCCAGCGATTTCGCGTTAAGGATCAGGAGATCAGGGAGCGCAAACGTCTCTCTGTCTCGTACCGATCCCTTCTCTGTCTCGTACCGATCCCTGCCAAGAGCTGACACACGGCGGGTCCGCTGACTTAGCTACCTGTCGACTGAAACTCTGCCGACCGAGACAATCTGAAAACCGACCACAAGTATCCCTCGTAGCACTGTCATGACCGCAGAATCAAGTGAAGTCCAAGCGATCTTTGAGCGTTGGTCGCTCTACGAGAAAGTCATCCGTCTGAACTACATGTGTCATCAGCAGATGATTCAAGTCATACAGGGAGCGGTGGAGCAGATTGACGGTCCTTTACGTGTCCTCGACCTCGGTTGCGGTGACGGATGGATGGCGAGTCAGGGTCTCAAGAACGGCTCGCTTGAAACGTATCACGGTATCGACCTTTCCGAATCGGCTTTGGCCGTCGCTCGGCAACACCTAGAACCGCTGGGCGGATCACTCAATCTTCATCGCGGCAATTTTCTTGAATTCCTGGATGACGAATTCACTCCGACGCCCAACCTGATTCTCGCCAGCTACTCACTCCACCATTTCTCTGGCAATGATCTGCAGTGGCTGCTTTCTCGACTCCGCAGTCATCTGTCTGCCGACGACGGACTCTTCGTCTGGATCGATATCAAGTGCGAACCTGGCGAATCGCGTCCAGAGTACATGGATCGCTTTCACAATCAGTTGCTCCCAACTTGGGACTCCTTGACGCCCAGCCAAATGGGCGAGGTGATCGATCACATGACACAGTCAGATTTTCCGCTCGAGATTGAAGAACAGCATCAGCTCGCACGCGAAGCGGGACTTGAACCGGAAGATTGTTTGTATAGCGACGACTACTACGCTGCTCACACGCTCCGCCGCGCAGAATCAAAATAGCACCTGATGCCACGGGTATTGCCTCAACAGACCCGGCGCCCTGTTCCGCCGATTTTGACCATGCCTTGATGAGTCGGATGGCGTAACGCGTGTTTCTGCCCCGCCAGTTCGCTCGCCTCTTTCGGAGAGATTGAGTCCCGCTGGAAAGAGCTGCCCGACCGCTGCACGCTTTTTCCTTCTTGTCAGCCATAAGCGGCAGGAAATGGCGACTCAAGTTGTTTCCGAGCACCGCATTTCGTCCGCGGCGTCAGGTCGCGCGGCCAACCCCAAAAGCGAACTCAGAAAAAATCGTCCAGCAAGCGTGACGTTGCCGCCCCATTTTGCCCCTTGAGACATAGAGGTGTTCCATCTCCGACGGAGACCTCCACTCTATTCACCATCTGGGGGAACCCATGTCTCTTCGAAACAGCCGTCTTGCCATCCTCTCCGCAGCGTTACTCGGAACTGCCTGTTGCGTGAGTGAATCCATCGCCCAATGCTCGTCCGGGCGAGCAAGCGGGAATTCACGGGCACTGGCAATGCCATCCTTGGCATCGACCGGAATCGGACTGAACGACGCTAACCGGGGCATGACGGCCCCCCCTAACTACCAAGTGCAACGACAGTTGCAATTTGCTCAACAGCAGTTGGCGGTAGCCCGGTATCGGTCCCAGAACCAGCGAACGCTCCAAGACCAACAGTCTTTGATGGCGATTCGTCAGCAACGGGCCGAACGAACTCGACAATTTCGCGCGGATCGAATCGCTCGAGCCAAGGCGCAGCGAGAGTCGAAACGGATTCAATCCACGGGCGATTCTTCAGCTGTCGCCCTCGTTTCGACGGTCACAAACTGAGCCAAAGCCCCCCAGTGCTGCGGTGATTAGGCGGTGGATACGCGTGCTGATTTGCCGTTCTGTATGTGGGAACGTAATATGCAATCCTCGTCTACGCCTCCGTAAGAGACCTTCTCATGGTCACAAGTTCCTCCTCTGACTCCACTTGCGCCAATGAGGACTTTCTAGACCTACTGAGACGGGCCAGGGGAGGAGATGTCGATTCTCTGGGCGAATTGCTGCAGTGGTACGCGAGCTACCTGACCATATTGGCCACCACACAGCTGGATCGTCGTCTTCGCCGACGGGTAAATCCGTCGGATCTGGTCCAGGAGACAATGCTGGCGGCTCACCGAGACTTTGCGGCGTTTCGCGGAGTCAGCCAACCAGAAATGCTGGGGTGGCTTCGTAAGATTTTGATCAACACGTTGCACCGGACCTTCGCGACTCACGTGAAGGCGGGGAAGCGGGACATCCGAAGGGAAGTGTCGATCGATCGTATCTCGAGTCAGATGGAAGAATCGGCCTGCAACCTCGCATCAATTCTGCCAGGCGCAGGTGCTTCGCCAAGTGAACCGATGCGGTCCCGCGAGCGCGCCGTCGATCTTGCCAATCAGCTCAACAAGTTGCCCGCCCAATACCGCGATGTGATCGTGTTCCGCGTGCTTCAGGGATTGTCGTTCGAGGAAATTGCCCAGCGCATGGATCGTTCGTGTGGTGCTGTTCGCATGCTCTGGTTGCGCGCCTTGGACCAATTCAAGTTGACGTTCGAGGATCCCAATGATCGCTAGCACGTCAGATATTGAATCGTCACGGTCATCGTTCGATGTGGCAGACCTGACGTCAGAGCAACAACAACGGTTGACGCAAATCCTTGACGACTACTTGCGTGGTCTCGAGGAAGGCGAACCTATCGATGTACCTAAAACGCTTCAGGCGAACGCTGATCTTGCCGACGTGCTTCGCGTCTATCTTTCAAAGTTGGATGGTCTGCACGATATCGCCGCTGGGTTCCAGTCACACGGTGAGTTAGAGCCGCTAGTCTCCGGCGAGTCAAACTCAGCTGTACAGTCGCTTCGTCTCGGCGACTTCACCATCCTTCGCGAAATCGGCCGCGGTGGAATGGGGATCGTCTACGAAGCAACGCAAAACACGCTCAATCGGCGAGTGGCATTAAAGCTACTGCCACTGGCGTCGATGTTGGACGGGCGTCAAATTGCTCGATTCAAGAATGAATCACACGCGGCAGCCCAACTGCAGCACCCAAACATCGTTCCGATCTTCAGTGTCGGCATCGAGCGTGGGATCCATTACTACGCGATGCAATACATTGAGGGACTGACCGTCGAACAATGGATTGAAGCTGAGTTCGACATCAAATCCGAAACGCAGTGGCAAGCTTCGGTCCGTACTGCGGCGGCGGTCGCCGATGCGTTGCAGTGTGCTCACGAATGTGGAATCGTCCATCGTGACGTCAAGCCTTCAAATTTGATGCTGGATGAATCCGGGAAGGCATGGGTCACTGACTTTGGACTTGCTCGCTGCCAAAACGATCACTCCTTGACGCTCAGTGGCGACATTGTCGGCACGATGCGTTACATGAGCCCTGAGCAAGCTGCGGGACGAACGGAGCTGGTTGATCACCGTACTGACATCTATTCGCTAGGTGCCACGCTCTATGAAATGCTGGTCGGCGTCTCAGCGGTCGAAGGCGAGGACGGCCCTTCAGTTCTCAGTGCGATCGTCAATTCGCCGGCACCTCATGTACGTCGTAAGCGCCCCCATTTGCCAACGGACGTCGACGTGGTGCTGCAAAGAGCGATGTCCAAAGACAAGGACGATCGTTACGCAACGGCAAGTGAGTTCGCGGAAGACTTGCGAGCCGTACTCGAACACCGCCCGACCATCGCCAAACCACCTTCGCCCTTTGTGTTGGCGAAGCGATGGTCCAGTCGACACCGACGTGTAATGGCGGCCTCTTCGTTGGTGTTTGTCATGGGCGTGATCGGATTGCTGGCAAGCGTGATCGTAATCTCGCAAAAGAATGTTGAGTTAAAGGCGAGCAACCAACTCGCCGACAAGAGCTTCAAGAATGCCCAGGAGGCCGTTGGCAGACTGGGCAGCGCCGTTTCGGCACAGCTTGCGTCGATCCCAGGCGCTGAACACGTTCGACAATCTGTCCTCAATGACACGCTGTCCTACTACCAGCAGTTTGTCGAGGACGCGTCGGAAGACCCTCGACTGCGCTCGGAACTGGCACTCACACATAGTCGCATTGGTAGTCTCGTTCGCGAACTTGAGTCCGCCCAGGAATCTGTTCCACACTTTTTAAAGTCGGACCAAGCGTATCGGCGACTGCTGGATGACGAGCCAGATTCGGCGAGCTTCGCGGCAGGAATGGCTAGAAACCTCAACCAACTTGGCCTCGCTTGCGTTGACGCAGGAGATATCGAGCAAGCCGAGTCCGCTTATCAACAAGCCATCGACTTGCAGCGAAAAACTTGTGTCAAAGACAATGGCTCAGAGAATCAAACTGAACTGGCGCTCACACGAAGCAATCTCGGACTGCTATTGCGTTCGACCGGACGGCTTGATGAAGCCCAGACGCAACTGTCTTTGGCGGTCGAGACACTCTCCCGAACGGCGAAGCTCGATCCCAACAGCGTACTCTCCACTCGAGGTCTTGCGGCTGCACTTGCAAACTTGAGCTCGCTTTCCGTGGAGGAGGATCCTCAGCGTTCCATCAACTTGCTCGAACAAGCGCTGGACCACCAACTGAGCATCAGCCAGTCTGCACCAAGTCAGATAAAGGCTTCCAGTGAAGTCGCAGCCACGTACAATGCTTTGGGTTCAGCTCAACTTGCCAATGATGACCCGTCGAAAGCGGAGGAGGCTTTCACGACCTCGGTTCGTATCTATCGCAGACTTCACGCAATCGCGCCCGCTGTCGACGGATATCGGTTCGATCTTGCGATGAGTCTTACCAATGCTTCCACCGCGCTGTACCAACAGCAGAGGTACGCTGAGGCGTTGACCGCCGCTCGCGAGGCAATCGATCTTCAGTCTTCCAAAGAAGAATGGGAAGACCTGACAGATTCGATCGCATTGAGTCGACTCGGTGTCATGCATAGCAATCTGGCGACCTCCCTCGAAGCGACTGGGGAATCCTTGCAGAGCATGAAAGAGATGCAGTCAGCGATCAAATGCCAAGCACTCGCGATCGAATTTGACCCTTCGATGGAAGGGGCGCGGTCGTTTCTGATGCAACACATGAGTTCGCTGCTGCGGATCCAAATCAAGCAGCAGCGATGGCGAGAAGCGAATCAGACAGTTCAAGAATTCCGCGCAGCCGCGTTGGAACAACCTTCTCAATTGATTCCCGCCGCTACTGCGTTGGCAGAACTATCCATGTTGACTACTGAGGGCCGGTTTCACGATCAGCTTGCAGACAGCTCGATAGCGCTCCTCGCCTCTGCTCGTGACGCTGGGATCCAAGTCGATCAGTCTTTGCTCGATAGCGCTCCCTTTGCCACGTTCAGTCAGCACCCAAAATTCCGCAGAGTTGTGCAGCCATGAACGATCGATCCACGAAAAAAGTCGTGCGTGCAAGAGTCTACAAGCTCGAACTTCTTGAAAAACGATACGCATTGAGCGCCGATGGCTTCGAGTGCGACGAAGCAAACAACAACGCGGAGTTCGAACGAATCCAACGCGACAGTGATCGCGCCGTCGAAATTCGTGCGTTGCAATCTCGTTACCCAACTTTGGAACGAGAGCTTTCGAGACTCGAATCGAAGTCTCATCGGGAAGATCGTCAAGAACCGCGGCAAGGCCGAGACCAGCAAAACTCGACGCGGCACAGCCAGCTCGAACTAACCAGAATTCGCGGTCAACGTGCCAAGCGAACCAGCAGCCACGCGAGCAGTACACTTGCAAGTAGCATACTCATTCCCAGTGGCAGCCCAGAGGGCGAGTCGATCACATTGCCCCCAACCGGTTCGGAATCGATTCTGACCTCGGTCAATCAGCCGACCAGCAACTCCAACACCTTCGATGTGATTGGAAACGCCGGCACAATTCCAGTTGGCACTCCCCCTGGCGCAACCAACCTCTTCCCTCCGCCTGGGAGTCCGTCTCCAGGCGATATCTCTCGTTCAACGCGTCCGGAACAACCCTCAGTCAACTCACCATCCGTGTCGCCGTCGACCACGACCGAAACGGCGGTGACCCCTGGGACCGAGGAAGTGATTAGCGAAAGTGTTGGCGAGCAAATTGACCGTGCGAATGCGGCGGCAGAAAGTCCCGAGCTATCCAACGCGGAACGCTCCGACCTTATCGACGCGTCAGCATCCGTCCAACTCACTTCGATCGTAAGTCGGGAAGATGTCCGGATCACGAATGAATCAGAGCGAGCCAACGCGATCGGCGAATTCTTGTCCGCCAGAGCGGAAGAGGGTGAGCTCGTCGATGCATACTTTGAGGGCGATTCGATTGACGCTCGTCAAAGCTTGGAGAGTCACCAGACGCGATTCGCGAAAGATCTCACCGAGCTTGACGAGCTACTCAATGATCTCGCGATTGCCCGACAAACCGCCAATGATCAAGCCGCACGTTTTCGTGAGACTGCAGTTCCCAACGACGTGACTGGCGATCCAAACCAAGTCTTGAACCGTCCCGCTGGAGAAATGATTCTCCTGGAGGCCGGATTGAACGCTCGTGCCAGCACTGCGGCGGACGCGATCGAACAGCTGACGCCTTCCAATGTCGTGCAGTGGTCCGTTGGCATCGGATTCTATCGGGCATTGGAACTCGCTGGCGAGTCTGGACTTGCAAATCCAGCGGATGCACAAAACGCGACGCGCAGTGCGGAAGGCGAGGCAGAAATGCTTCGTCCGGAATATGATGACGCCTCGGCAGCCACGCTCTCGACGCATCGAGGACTCAGCGCTGTCTTCTGCGTCCTCGGCATTCAGTACCTTCGTCGAAGGCACAAGTTCACAGGCAATGAAACGTTGCCGACACGCCGCCGTTGGCGACTGAAATAGGGTTCCCACTTCCAATGGAACCGCTTCCCCATCAGATACTGCTCTCCGGTCGAACGTTTCAGTTCGTCAAATCGAATTTGCTGATGGACTTGGCTTGATGGATCAGCAGCGCACTCTGTTTTGCACGACACAAATTCAGTAATTGTTGCGTGTCGTGAAGCAACGTCATCCATTGCACATCCCCCCGGGCAACATCCGACTCGATTTTCTGAGCGGCGATCGCTATCGAATCGATATGGTGTTGCTGCGCGACGGTCAATAAGCGGGCCGCCAACCTCCGCACTCCCTCAGCATCGCGAGCATCAAGTGCTTCGGCGATGCGCCCAATTTGAAGCCCAAATTGGAGTGCCGTTTGTCTCATGAGCCCATCATCCGTTTCCCAACGCAGGATATCCGACTCGCAAACCGTGGCCGCGAAATGTTCGACCAAGACGGGGTCGAACTGCGTTCCGGCGCAACGACGCAACTCTTGGATCGCCTGATCGTGAGTTCGCGTCATTCGATACGCCCGTTGGGAGACCATCGCGTCGTAGCTGTCCGCCAATGTCAACAACCGTGCGGTCAACGGAATATCATTCCCCGTCGGAAGATGCGGCTCGCTTGGACGTTGCTGGTATCCGGCGCGGTGCGTCCGAAGGATCTCATTGATTTCATCACAGGAGCACGCGCACGAGGCGATTTCCAATCCAATTCGTTCATGTTGACGCATCAAAACCCACTCCGTCTCAGAGAGGGCCGATGGCTTCAGAAGCACATTATCGGGTACGCCAATTTTGCCAACATCGTGCAATAGAGCAGCGACCTCTAGCAGGTAAACGCTTCTCTGATCGAGGAGGCCAGAGCCGATCCGCACGCACAAGTCTGCCACACGACGAGAGTGCTCTGCCGTTGCCGAATCTCGGTAGGCGAGGGCACTGACCAATGCTCGCACCGCTGGAAAAGGAATGTCGGCTAGATCGGAATGCCCCTGATTTCGCGACTCCAAACTTGCGAGATCGGCGATCGATTCTGTGTACGCAACCACTTGATTGCGTCCATTACGTTTCGCAATGTACAAGCACTGATCGGCTTGATTCACGAGCTCTTGTGGCCCCGTGGCTCGAAAGCGAAGATCAGAAATCCCGATACTGACACTCAGCCTTAGTGAGGGATAGTCTTCCAAACGCAAGTCCTCAATGCTTTGACGTACGACCTCTGCGTCGAGTGCCGCGGATGCCGTCCAATGATGAGGCATCAAGACACAAAACTCTTCCCCGCCATAACGACAAACAAGCGACGGTAATTCAAACACCTCCGCTAGAACGTCCGAGACGACCCGCAAAACTTCGTCGCCTACGTGATGACCATGCTGATCATTGACTTCCTTGAATCGATCACAGTCAACCATCAGGCACGCCATTTCGCCACCTTGAGGAACGAGATCGCGCCACAAAGATTCCAAGTGCTCGAAGAAGGCTCGACGATTCAAACAACCGGTCATCGCGTCGCGTGTCGCCAAGACCTCAAGCTCTCGATTCTTCGAGTGCACCTCGTCGTGACTCGTCCTCATGATCGCGAGCCGATGTTCCAATGCGGCGCGATGCCCCTCTGATTGAGTGATGTCTCGGAACGTGCTCAATACGCCCCGAAGTTCGGTGTGAGTCGAATCAACCGGCGATGAATTGACTGACAGAATGCGGAATGTACCATCGCTGTTTCGAAACTGAAGCAGCTGCTCTGTCTGAGGCGTTGACTCTGCCAGTGCCCGCGTCCACGGAAAATCATCCTCGGTCGCCGACTCACTGCATTCCCAAGCAAGGGACCCGGCTCGTCTTCCAACCAGCCTCTCACGACTCATCCCAGTCATCTGACGAAAGGACTCATTGGCCAAAATGATTCGTTCGTTTTCATCCATGACGAGCAGCCCTTCGGCGAGCGCATCGAGTGAATGACGCACACGATCAGGAAGGACCTGCGTCACTTCGAAACTTGACATGATCCGCGACACGAAGAGCGTGTAAGCGAACATCCCGCCGATGATGAAGAAGCCCAGCAGACGAATTCTGGCGCCCGCAGACGCCTCGGTTTCGGTGGGCACCATTCCAAGCCACATTCCACCAATCAGCAAACTGAGACCGATCAGAACCAGAGCGACCGCGAGACGCGCTGATCCAAAACAGGTCTTGAGCACAACAGAATCCGCTGGGGCGTGGCGATGAAAACAATAACTGAGCACCACAACTCTGTGTTACCTAACGAAACGCGACAGCGGATAGGGCCGATTCAGCGCTGCGTGCCGCCGAGCACCGGCAATTCTTCGGGTTGTGTTGATTGGGAGGGTCGATCAGTGCCAATTCTCGCCAGAACGACCTCCTAAAGTCCATCAAGATACGACGTTGCTCCCAAACCAAGCGTGGAAGTCGACTTGCCATGTCGCTGTTGGAGATCGTGGCTGCCTTGGCCATCGCGTCAAGCGTTGCTGCCATCGGCATTCAGTACATTCAGCCAGCGGGCGATTCCGCTCGTCAACGAAGCTGCGACCTCACACGCCAACTCTTGCAGAACGACTGCCAACTTTATCTAGAAACGAACGGACGATTGCCTCAAGCCGATCTATTGGAGTTGCAGAGCGAACAGTACTCCGGTGACCAATTGCCCACGTGCCCAGGCACGGGTGAATCGTATCGCCTCGATCGTCGTGGCGTCGTCCACTGCCCAACGCACGAATCGACACGAGAAGAATAGATCGAAAGTGCAGTCAGCACCTAGCCCAAAGGCTTCACAGGTAATAGCGAGCAGCTAGAACCCGCTTCTACTTCCAGTTGTCTCGCCTCAGCTTGCGCCACGTCGATCGTGTCGCTATCCACTGAAGCCTTGGTGAGAACACTCATGAATCCGCCGGATGAGGTCGAAAGAATCACTCGTTCGCCTGGGGGATCCACCTCATTCACTACGCGTCCAACTCGCACCGTCCTGGTTCGTTGCACCGCGTTGATGGATTCAGTTTCGCAACTGATGACGGGACCCGCGTCAAAAATGTCAAACAGATCCGTTCCGACAAACCCTTCGCTCTTGAGCATTGCCACCGCTGGTTCGGTCTCCTCGTGAACCTGCCCAATTCCCTCGCGAATTTCATCCGCAAGAAGATCGAGGTAAATGGGATGTTGCGGCATCATTTCCTCGATGAACTGTTTCGAAATCGTCGACATTGCGTCGGCGGTCGCGAATTCAGTCGGAATGAACCTGCCGGCGACCGCATTCCAAAATGGAACGCTTCCATCGGATTCGGCTCGACCACGCATCTGGGCGATCACCCGATCCGCAAATCGATGTGGCAACATTGAAATCAGCGAGAATCTTGCCAGCGACAACCATCGCCCTCGCCCTTCTCCCCGATAGACGCCACGCAAGAACAAACTCCCGATCTCGGTTGGTCCATCATGGATGCGTTCCAAGTCCAGACGCACCCGTCGATGCTCCACTCCCAGAAGCTCGCTGCGGTGATCTGATTCTACGCGTCGATACGCATAAAGCGGCTGGTAGCCACCGGTCTTCGCATAGACCGTTGACGTTCCGACCAACTCATCCGTCTCGGTGTCAATCAGCACCAGGACATACGGCTCGCCTCGCGGTGACATTCCCGTTCGGCTGAATGCGAAATTCGACTGCTCCACTCGGTCCAACAAACGCGAGCGATCGAGTTGCAAAGACGTCAAACCTTTGGTCGCGGATTGCGCAAGCCGAAAGAGCGCATCCAGATCCTCGATTCTTACCGCGCGAACGACCCACATATTGCTCAACCGATCTGTTTCGCGAATTTGGCCAGCGACGCATCCAACAACGTAATGGCCGCGTCAATGTGTTCCCGCGTCGTCGTCGCAGGAGGCGGTAGGAATCGAATTCGCGTTGGATCCGATCCGCACACAAACCCTAGCAGTCCTTCATCATACATCGTCGTCATCAGCGTCTTTGCCTGCTCGCCACTTCCATCGCCAGGCGTGAAGGCAACCATCATGCCCTCGCCATAGGGACCACGAATCAATGTGGGATACTTCGTGCCAAGTCGCGCCAGCTCGGATGCAAAGTACTCGTGACGCTTCACGTTTTCACCCCCAGCACCGAAGCAGTCATTGGAATCCAATAGATCCAGCATTCGAATGCCTGTCGCGATCGACGAAGAGGACCCCGTGAACGTCTGGCTGAGAATGGGTCCCTTCGGCTGAAAGTCCTTCCCGTAGAGTGTCGCGCACACCTGTGTGATTTTGCCCACCGTCACAATGTCTGCGAAAGATTCCAACCCATAATGCTGGAATGCGAACGGACAGGACGTCCGCGAGAAAGACTGCACCTCATCAAAAATGATCGGCACGCCTGCCTCTCGAAGTGGTTCACAGAGCGCGGTAAAGAACTCGTTGCTGCCGGGATAGTAACCCCCTTCACCCGCAATCGGCTCGGCCCAAAATGCCGCGTACCGTCCAGGGTGTCGTTTCAATAAACGATGCAATTCATCGACCGCCCATCGCTGACTCCGTTCAGGATTCTCGGAATCTCGAAATGGCAGATAGTCGACGTTCAGCGCCAACGGCAAACCCATTCGATAATTGGGGCGGTCGGTCAGTGCGGCCATCGCCAGTGACCGCCCAGCAAAAGCGTTGTCGAATGCGATGACCCGATCCGCCGGAGCCTTGTGATGCAGTGCGATCTTCAAGGCATTCTCGTTCGCCATCGCACCACTGGTCGACAACAAGCAATGGTCCAGCTTCGCGCCACCTACACGCGCCATTCCAATTAATCGCTCCGACATCCGGACGCTCGGCGGATGCTGTTGCAGGTTGCCCTGCATCACCGTGTCCTCCAACGCGGCATCGATAGCTCCATCGATCATCGCAGCATGACTGTGACCCGCGCCATGAACCCCGATTCCACAAATGAAGTCCAGCTTGACGCTACCGTCGGCTAGTTCGACATAAGGACCATGACCTAACCCAGAAGACAAGTAAGGCCAAAACGGTGGACCTCCCCGGGCATCGCCTAGTCGCCCCAGCAACGCGGAATAATCCGATGCAAGCTCCGACACCGGTGGCTTCGCGGCGTCGAGAACCCCGGCATGCTCCGAAACGGCCTCAGCAATCAAACGGCGAGCTTCGGCTACACGTGGATCGGCTCGAAGGGCATCTGCAACTAATAAATGAGGTGACGAACCAGATGTCTCCGAAGGTTGATCCACGAGATCCTACTCCAATTGATGCGAAGAAACGACGAACAAGAACTTGAAGAACATAGTAACCTTTCGCCGGGAAAAGGTTCAGTGTCCACCTGCGTCGGCAATCGCCGAATCACGCATCAACGTGTCAATTCGTTCATCTTCGCGATCCGCGCATCCTGCTCTGCGGAGGTGATCGACGCGCGAAGCCTTCGATGAACGCTTCCGCAAGCGACGCCATGGAGGTTGAACGGGGCCTCAGTCCGGGTGACGCACGACTAGAAATGCAGCTGCTGGCCCGAGCCCCTTCAACTGACGCGCAAGTTGGAATTTCGACGCAAATCAGCATCGCCAGCGACTTTGCCCCAGATTGGAAAGTCCATGAATACCCTCGTTCATGGGAAGTTGCCCCAGATCCAACGCTGGGCTCACCCCCCTGTTCGCGTGGGCGCAGGTCAATCCGCGCGGGCGAAGCGGGTCGCAAAACATGCCGCCAAGGCTCCGATTCGAAGCCTATGCCAAATCGCGTCTCGTGCGCCACGCTTCTATTCGAGCGCCGATTCGATATTCTGTTAGGCTTCCACTGCTGGCACAACATTCATGGAGCTACCGGGCGGTCGCGTGTAAAACGCAATGCTTCCATTCTCATGAGCGAGATACTGCTCTACTACAAGCGCCCTGATCCAACGACCTGGGTCTACCTATCGTCGTTTCTGACGATAGGTCTATTCTTTGTGTTTCATCGCTTTTGGAGCATTCGGAATCTCGACATTGCGCTCCTGATTCTGCTCTCGCCTGGCCTCTTGATTGTGCATGAAGGCCGTCGTCGGGAATTGGCTGAGACGGCAAAAATCGCGCACCAGCAACGGCTGAAGGCGGAGCAAGATTCGATGCTTCGGGGTGTATCGGAGGTCGCGAACGCGTTTCCCATCTTCGCAATCTCCCAACTCAGCTCCAGCACGGATACGCCCGATCCTTCGAGTGATGGCCCCGACAAGAATGACGAAGCCGACGGGGATCTGGCAGATCCGGATGCCGACGGCGCGGTTTTGACGAGTCCTGACCAGGAAGGAAGTGCCGTCGCATCAGAGGACTCGAACGAAGCGACCATCGCGGTTGTTGACGAAAACGCCGTTCTTGTCGACGACGATATTAAGCAAACGCGTGGAAACACCTACAGCGCCATCGAAGTACAACGCTGGGGGTTCATGTACCTGCTTTTGATCCAAGGATTCATCCTCTTACGATTGATGCTCGACCCGATCATGAGTCGGCGTCCGTTGCTCGATCCAAATTTGACCACAGGCGGTCTGAACTTCATCGGCATCTCGTTGTTCATTTTCATGATGGCCAACGTTGTCGCCAGCACGCCTGGAATCCAGGTGTCGCAAGGTCCGGAACTGGGACCAGGCTATGCGTTGATGCGGATGCTTCCGGCGATCCCGACGCGTCCCGTGACGACTCAACCGGGAGGCGCAATGCCGACCCCGGCCGAAGAATCCCCCCTGTCGCCGTCGCAACAGCGATTGGCCACCATTGCGAAAGTGTTAGCGATTCTGGCTCACTTGGCGATCGTGTCGGGGATCGTGCTGATCAGCAATCGACACTTTAGCAACCTTCGTGCGGGAGTCGGTTGCGCCACGCTCTACCTCATGTTGCCGTATACCGCACAGATGACCGGGCGCGTCGACCATGCGATACCCGCTGCGCTGCTCCTATGGGCTGTGCTCTGTTATCGCAAGCCATTCATTGCAGGCGTATTCCTCGGTTTGGCGGGAGGATTGGTCTACTATCCGCTCTTCCTCCTACCACTGTGGTTCAGTTTCTATTGGCAACGCGGCGCCAGAAAGTTTGCGGTCGGCATGATCTCGATGCTGGCGATTCTGATGCTTGCCCTTTCATTCGACGATTCGTCAACGTTAACCAACCACCTTCGTCACATGTTCGGACTTCTCAATCCGAATCGCTCTGCTGAAGCGATGCGGGGTCTTTGGTCATTAGGTTGGAATCCAATTTGGCGTTTGCCCGTCATCGTGGCCTTTGTGATCCTGAGCGCCTTCTTCGCCATTTGGCCGGCGCAGAAGAATCTGGGCACTCTATTGAGCGGATCTGCCGCCTTAATGGTTGCAGCCCAATTTTGGCACGGGGAAAGCGGCGGGATTTACATCGCATGGTTCCTGCCGCTGTTGTTACTGACCATCTTTCGACCCAATCTTCAGGATCGCGTTGCTACGAAAGTCGTGGTCGGAGGCAAAGCTAATCGAGGGTCACGACCGGAGCTTGAAGCCGTTTGAACGCGTCGCCCCCGAATCACGAGTCGAGCAATGCGACTGCAGCGCTTGAACGCTATCGTGCCCAACTTCAATCGATCGATGATCAGCGCGCCCTGCTAAACATCAAGGACCGTCAGTTTGGGAAGGTGCGCGTTGTCTTATTCTTCGCCGCACTTGTGTTCTGGTTGGTGGGGTACGGATTCGACGGCATGCCCTACGTGGGCTGGATCGGCTGGGCAGCACTCGCCCTGTTCTTTGTAGTGGTCACCGTCAATGAACCGCTTCGCGATAAGTTGGATGAACTGAGACGTCATCGCAGCGTCATCCAGCGTTTGATCGCTCGCTTGGAACGGGACTGGGATCGCCTTTCCAACAAAGCGTTGGCGAAACAGCTTGCCGAGGTTGAACTGCCTGGCCACCGACGTGATGTTGCGAGCGATCTGGACCTACTTGGCAACGCGTCGCTGTTCCATCTCGTTTCGATGGCGGCCACCACACCCGGAATTCGAACGCTTGCGAACTGGCTAGCGGGCCCGGCCGAAGCTGCCGATGCCAAGCAACGCTGGGCGGCGGTCGACGCGCTGGCGCCTCTGCGTGACGAAAGATTGCGTTTCTACACCTTGGCTCGCCAAGTCGCGGACAGCACTGGCGACCCTGAACACTTCATTGAGTGGGCCGTTGGCCCAGCCTGGCTTGCCGAGCGGAAGTGGCTCTCCACTTGGGCAAAGATCTCAACAGCCATCGCGATCATTCTGATTCTGGTGGCGATTGTCAGCGCCCTGGGGCTTCTGACCGCAACGACGTTTCGATGGAGCCTGATCGGACTTGCCGCTTTGATCGGGATCAACCTTACGCTGACCGCGGCGATGCTCGGCCCCGCGCATGCGATTTTCGCGATCGCGATGGCCAACCGTCGTGCCGTGAACGACTACGAAGAGATTTTCTCCACGGCCAAGTGGCTTCCGGAATCGAACGATGTGTCACCGGACGGTTTCCTACGCCGAATTCGTGGCACAATGCTCGATAGCGACCGTTCGGCTGTTGCCGGCATGCGAGCGTTACAAAAGGTTGCATCAGCGGGCGGATTACGACAATCGGCCGGTACGTTCTTTCTGTACCTACCACTGCAATGTCTGACGCTCTGGGACGTCCGCGTGCTCAAACGGCTGGAAGATTGGCAGGCGGAGTATGCGCCTTTCGTCGCCGGTTGGTTCGAGGCGCTCGGTCAACTGGAATCACTCGTGTCGGTTGCGGCCCTGCGGGATGAGTATCCGAGTTGGTCACAACCCGTTTGGGTGTCGGCAACGGATTCCCCTGCTGTCTCTGCGACAGCTATCGGACATCCACTTCTGCCTGATGACGCACGAATGTGCAACGACGTTCAAGTCGGTCCACCCGGCACGATTCTGCTGGTGACCGGCAGCAACATGTCGGGCAAGAGCACGATGCTTCGAAGTATCGGATTGAACGTTGCCTTGGCAGCCGTCGGAGCCCCAGTTTGCGCACAACGAATGCAACTGCCTTCGACCGAACTGGCAACCAGCATTCGGGTAAGCGATGACGTCGCGCAGGGTGTGTCGTTCTACATGGCCGAATTAAAACGACTAAAGAGCGTGGTTGACCATGCCCGCCAGATGTCTCAACAGGAGGACCGTGTCTGCCTCTTTTTGTTGGACGAAATTCTGCAGGGCACTAACAGCCGCGAGCGCCAAATCGCGGTCGTTCAAGTGCTCCGCCATCTGATTCAATACCAATCCATCGGCGCCATCAGCACACACGACTTGGAATTGGCAGACGAGCCAGAGTTACAATCGGTCGGCCACGCCGTTCACTTCCGCGAAACCATACGACCAGACGCCGAAGGCAACGAACAAATGACGTTCGACTATGTGATGCGCGACGGTGTATCCCCAACCACGAACGCACTGAGATTGTTGGAAATGGTCGGTCTTGGTGAGCAAACGAATCGCGACGATACTGAGTAACCGTGATGAATGGTGCGAATACCAATCGCCGGATGGTCGTGTTGACCGACGGCCACTCGAATCCAATGACCGCTAAAACCGCGTGTAGTGTGCTGCGTTACTGCGGCAATGAAGTGTTGGCCGTCTATGATGCCAATGCGGCTGGGCAGACCTCGGAAAACCTATTAGGTGTAGGGGGCGATACGCCGGTCATCGGAGACTTATCAGCAGTGCCCGATGCTCAAACGCTTCTCATCGGCATTGCGCCTCCGGGCGGTAAGATTCCGGAACATTGGCGACCAATTGTTCTGGAGGCAATCAAACGTGGAATGAATGTGGTCTCGGGGCTGCACGATTTCTTGATTGACGATGCCGAATTTCGCGCGGCTGCAAAGAGTGCTGGCGGACAACTGATCGACGTTCGACGCAATGATGAGCACGATGTCGCGGATCGTCAGAACATTCGCCCTGACTGCTTGAGAGTCTTAACCGTCGGTCAGGATTGTTGCGTGGGAAAGATGGTCGTATCCATCGAGTTGACCCGAGCCCTTCGCGACCGCCAGGTCGATGCCAAGTTCGTCGCCACTGGTCAGACGGGAATTTTGATCGAGGGTGACGGTTGCCCGATCGATTGTGTCGTCTCCGATTTCATCAGCGGTGCGGTCGAGAAGCAAATCATCGCCAACCAAGATCACGACGTTCTGTGTATCGAGGGGCAGGGCAGTCTGGCGCATCCAAGATACTCCGCGGTGACGTTGGGCCTGCTTCATGGGTCGATGCCACACGGGATGATTCTTTGCTACGAGGTTGGTCGTGAGGGGGTCCATGGCATGCCGCATATCGGGCTGAAGTCGCTGGAAGTCCTTCGTGCGGTGTATGAATCCTCCGCGTCCCTGATGATGCCAAGTCGAGTGATTGGCATCGCGATGAATTCTCGATTGATCTCAGCTCAAGACGCTGAGATTGAACGGGAGCGTGTACGCCAAGCCTTTGGGCTACCGGTTTGCGACGTCTTTCGACACGGCCCAGACGAATTGGTCGAGAGCGTTTTGGACCTGAAACGCGAACTCTAAATGAGGCGTGATCGAGATGACCAGCAGCCGAGGCCTAAGTGTCGTCACTCATCAGTATGACCTGCCGTTGAAGCATCCCTTCACAATTTCTCGCTCAACTATCTCGGTTCAACCGTCGCTCATTGTGGAGCTAAGCGACGGTGTGAATCATGGTTTTGGTGAAGCCACGACCAATGACTACTACGAGATGTCGATGGAACGGATGGTTCAGGCCATCGAAAAGGTGCGTCCAATCGTGGAGGACGTGACGAATCTTGATCCGCAAGAATTGTGGCACCTTGCCCATCAATGTTTGCCGAACGATCCCTTCGCTCTTTGCGCCCTTGATCAAGCCGCTTATGACCTTTGGGGAAAGCAACGCAAGGCCCCTGTCTTGCAGTTGTGGAATCTCGATCCTGCTCAGATCCCCGTGTCGAACTTCACGATCGGCATCGACACCATCGAGAACATGGTCTCAAAACTGAAGGAAGTTCCTGGCTGGCCGATCTACAAAATTAAACTTGGAACTTCTGACGACTTACGGATCGTGCAAGAACTCAGGCGGCACACGGATGCGACATTTCGTGTGGATGCAAACTGCGGATGGACTGCCGAAGAAACGATCCGTCGATCGCACGCTCTCCGAGATTTGAACGTTGAATTCATCGAGCAACCGTTGCCCGCTGAGGATATCGAGGGCGCACGAAAGGTCTTCGAGGAGGCAGCTTTGCCAATCATGGCCGACGAGAGCTGTATCGTGGAAGAAGACGTGGAGCGCTGCCAGGGTCTCTTTCACGGAGTCAACATCAAACTCGTGAAGTGCGGGGGCCTTACGCCGGCACGACGGATGATCGTCACCGCCCGAAAACTTGGATTGCGTGTGATGGTGGGGTGCATGACGGAGTCGACCGTGGGTATCTCTGCGATTGCACAGTTGCTTCCTCTGCTCGACTACGTCGACATGGACGGCGCCACCCTCTTGGCAGACGACATTGCCGAAGGCGTCCGCGTCACCGAAGGCATCTGCCAATACCCCGACGAGAACGGAAACGGCGTGCGATTGCTTGGATCGTGAAAGCCGACCTTCGCAATGCAAGATTCTGATCGCGGTCGAGAGCGGGTGAAGGGAATCGAACCCTCGTATTCAGCTTGGGAAGCTGATGTTCTACCATTGAACTACACCCGCCAAGCTTGAACTGCTAACCGTCAGATACTGCTGAAGCACGTTCGCTCGACTTGCATTCGAGTCTCATAGAAGCGAATGAGCCTGTCAATGGAAAGCCGACATGCAAAACGAAAACAGTCAGGTTTCGAGACTCACAGAATGAAGCCGCCCGTCGTCAAACAGAAGGCAGCCAGCATGCATAGCCAGACGACGTCCAAGAAATGCCAGTACTGGGCGGCGAAATCAACGGGCCAGTGACGTTCGTGATCGTAGCGTCCCATCAACGATCGAACAGAGACAATTCCCAACGCGACTACCCCGCCAGCAACGTGTAACGCGTGCAGGATCGCCAAGACGACCACCATTCCGGCGACGCCTTTGCCGGTCCCGCCTTTCAAGGCAGGACCACCCATCATTTCGCTCATGGCATCAAATTGGAATCCCATGAAAGCGATGGCCGCCAATCCACTGACCAACAAAAGCACGCTGGTCGCCACGCGTTTTTCTCGGCGAACGGTGCGCGTCGCCAGATGCACCAACACGCTAATGAGTAGCAAACAGCCTGTGCTGATTAAAAACATTGGCGGCAGCGGAACGTCCGTTTGGGGATCGTCGCGACGCCAGTA
>JBPCVD010000153.1:0-7280 GCA_051010815.1 Rubripirellula sp. | reverse complement strand
CCCCAGAGGACTTAGAATCAAATCACCCGCGAGCAGTTCTCTGCGTTCGAGTGTTTGCACGCCTAAACGTCTTCGTCTTGAACGTCGCGTTCGTTTGGAAGAATTTGGTCGATCCGTGGATCGTTGAAAGAGTCGTCGCATTGTTGGCCCCAACAGTTTGATGAAGAATATCGAATCAATTCGATGAATCGCGCCCCGAAAAGCAACGCAAGCCGTCCTCAATCCAAAACTTGAAGAAGTTCAAGAAGAAGGAAGACGTTGCACTGGAATGTGATGACGAAGAACTCTTCATCACGAACTCAATGGGTAGACCCGAATCATTCGCGCACCCGCGTTCTTTGACGTAGAACGAGTTAACGCAGCGAGCGACAAGATAGCTACGCATGCCTCGAAAAAGCAACGCTGCACTTGCACGATGCCGCAAAAACGTTCGCATCCGAGCACACGACGGGGGGGTCAATTCCGCCCCGCAGAATCTGCGTTGTGGGTGTTCGTGCATGATCTCAAACCTCCACGCCGACGCTCGAACACCGCCCTCAACGACAGATTCGTCGGCAAACGCTGTTCAGATGAACGCCCCTCCACAAACGAACTGTCCCTTTGTCGACTTATCTGCGGGATGGTTTGACAACCACCAACTACGGAAAACCGTACTTGCAACCTGTTCCTGCCCGAGGGCAAAAACTGGAACACTCAGGGCAAGTCTCGAAACCATTCGCGCCGCCTGAATACGGTTCGACGTCACAATCAGGGCATGATCTCGCAATTCAATTCGAGACGACAACGCACGAAGGAAGCCCCCCAATCCTGTTCGGGGCATCGCAGCCGCGCGAGCATCTGAAGACTCATCTCACGACATTGGCTCGCCGGCGCGAAATGCGGCGAGACCAAATCTGCGAACGCTTGAACGACCTCATTCACAGAACCCAACAACAGGCGTCCTCTAATCACGCGAAGGGCCGATCACGCGCATGCCGAGTCGTACCTCTTTGAGACCTAGCATCGTATCCCGACGTCATTCACCTTCGATTCACGAGCAACCGATTCGATCCATCACGGCCTGCCCACCAAGCGGATACGCGACTTCGAAACTGCGCGGACAAGCGACTTCATCACACGGCGACTGCGGCGAAGACTGATAGGATACTGAGACGTAGCAAAGGCCTGGCTTCACGCTCAATCACCTGTTCGACCGACCAGTCGTGAAACATCGCGACCGGTGACATGGGGGCTCTGCGGACATGACGTCGCCTCGCTGACCAAGCGAATCGCCCGCCAAACCTCGATTCAGGGGCTAAACAGGGCACCTTCGATCGTTTAACGCGAAAAGTCTGGTCTAACCGGTGCGATCGATTCGATCCTAATAATCGGAAGAGTTCCATCAGCCGCTCGCGCTGCGCGCAGGCTGACGGGCCGAACCACACAAATCAATTCCACGAGCGCTCTCATGCGTCGGATTTTAGGGAAACCTCACCTGATCATTGTCGTCGCTTTGATGACGGTCGTGCTCGGTGGTTACGCCTACACCAAAATCCCAGCCGACCTGCTACCGCAATTCGATACTCCGGCAGTTCAGATCGTGTGCTTCTATCCCGGCATGCCGCCGGAAGTGATGGAAAAGGACATCATGAGCCGTCTGCAGCGATGGACGGCACAGTCGGTTGGCATTGAGCATCAAGAAGCGAAAGCGATGCAAGGAGTTTGTGTCGTCAAAGACTTCTTTACCGAGGGTGTTAGCAACGCCGAAGCGATGGCCCAGGTCTCATCGTACGCAATGAGCGATATGTTCTATTTGCCTCCCGGTACCATTCCTCCGATGGTCATGCCGTTCGACCCAACGGCGAGCGTACCTTTGTGCCTGGTTGTCGTCAGCAATCCTGAAATGGACGAGCAGGAACTGTATGACATCGCCTACTACGAATTGCGTAACAAACTTCAATCGATCAGCGGTGTCATTGCACCCGCGGTCTACGGCGGCAAGCTGCGACGCATCCTTGCTTATGTGGATGCCGAGAAACTGGAGGCTTATGGCTTGACCCTGATGGACGTTCAAGCGTCTCTCCGCAAACAGAATGTCTTGATCCCCGCTGGCAGCATCAAGATTGGTGAGCAAGACCTACAAATCTTCACCAACGCGATCCCCGAACGGATTGACGAACTGAACAACACACCGATTCGTGTCATCGATGGTGTGCCGGTCTTGATGCGTGACGTCGGTGAAGTCCGGAACGCATCGCAAATTCAATCCAACATCGTCCGGATCAACGGTTCGCGGCAGGTCTACATCCCCATTTATCGCCAGCCCGGTGCCAACACGATCGAAATCGTTGATCGCATCAACAAACAGCTCTCGACCATCTTGGTTCGCTTGAAGAACGAGCGGGCTGAGGATCCGAAAATGAAATCGCTCGTTTTGAGCGTCGCGATGGACCAGTCCATCGGCGTCCGCTCGGCGATCAAGAGCTTGCAACTTGCGGGAGCCCTCGGCGCCTTGCTGGCCGGACTTGTCGTCTTGCTGTTCCTTCGCAATTTGCGTCTGACCGCGATTGTGCTGGTGGCCATTCCCATAGCGATCATTGCTGCTTTGCTGGTGATGTTCTTCACCGGCGACTCAATCAATGCGATGACCCTTGGCGGCTTAGCGCTCGCCATTGGAATCCTTGTCGATCAATCGATTGTGGTGCTGGAGAACATCGTGCGACACTCGCACATGGGCAAAACGCCTCTGGACGCCGCCGCGGATGGAACGTCGGAAGTTGTGGGACCCATTTTGGTTTCGACGCTGACTTTTGCGGTCGTGTTTCTTCCGGTCATCTTCCTATCTGGATTGACGCGATTCTTGTTCGCGCCCTTGGCCGTCGCTGCCGTCGTCGCGATCTTCGCTTCGTTTCTACTGTCGATCACGCTGGTACCGGCCTACTGCGCCTACATGTTTCCCAAGAACTCGCATGCGTCGGAGTCGGACGTTGATCCATCCGGCGGCTGGTTCGGCAACTTGCTTCATGGGGCGATCAAAGCGAGGTGGCTTGTCGTCGGAGGCTGCATTGTCGCATTCGTGTTCGCGGTTCTTCTGACCATGCGACAGGGGCAAGAACTCTTCCCCTCGGTCGATAGTGGCCAAATCACGATGTACGTTCGCCTTCCGTCTGGCACGCGGATTGAGAAAACGGAAGAGGTGATGAAGGAGATCGAGGCGACGATCATCGAGAAAATTGGAGAGCCCGATCCGGCGTACGCCATTGACCCGAGTGCACAAGAGCATCCCGATTCAGCCTTACAATTGCTGATCTCCAATATCGGTGTTTTGATGGACTGGCCTGCGGCCTACACCCCGAACACGGGTCCGATGGACGCGTTCATGTTGGTGCAACTCAAAGACCGCGCCGCGACGAAGCAAGCAGACGACTACGTGGTCGAACTACGCAAGACGTTGGCGGAACGGTTTCCTGATGTCGAAATCTCTTTCGACACGGGTGGCATGTTGACCGCGGCGCTGAACATGGGTGAACCAGCCCCCATTCACTTCCAAGTCCAATGCAGTGATTTAGAGAAAGCTCAGGAAATCGCATCCATCATTCGCGATACCGCCGCCGACGTCCCTGGCGCAACCGATGTCCGGATCGCTCAGCGGATCGACTATCCTGCTCTACAAGTCGACATGGACCGCGAGCTGGCAGCCCGCATGCAGGTCACACCCAAAGATGTGATGACCAATCTGGTGGCCGCTACCAACAGTACCATCAACTTTGAGCCAACGTTTTGGATCGATAAGAACAAGGGCAATCACTACTTCTTTGGCGTGCAATATCGCGAAGAGGCGTTGGACAGCGAGAAAACGATTCGGGACATCCCGGTCATGGGCAGCAGCGCTGGAATGCGACGCCTGGGCAGCGTGGCCAAGATTAAGCGAACCGAGGGGCCGGCGGTCGTTCACCACCGAAACATTTCCCGAGTCACGGACATCTACGCTGGTGTTTTACAAGGTTATGACGTCGGAAGCGTCGTGACGGAAATCGAGCGTCGACTCGAATCGGATGTTCGTCTTGACGTCACGCTCGGTAAGGATGACCGAGGCCCGATCGCCAACATCGGAGCGGAAGAGTACGCCGGTACCAGCTATCGAATGATGGGTGAGGTCAAGCTCATGCGAGACTCGTTCTCACAATTGACCGCCGGATTGGTGATTGCGGCATTGCTCGTCTATCTGGTGATGGTCGTCCAGTTCCGGAGCTTCACCGACCCGCTGATCGTCCTGCTGACGGTCCCACTTGGATACGTTGGTGTCGTCGCGTTGCTCTTCTCAACCAACACACATCTTTCGGTGCCGGCACTGATGGGCATCGTCATGATGATCGGCATCGTCGTCGAGTACTCGATCGTTCTAGTGGACTTCGCCAATCGACGTTTAGCCGAAGGCCAATCTCCCACCGAGGCTGTCGTTGACGCCGCACGCATTCGTCTCCGCCCGATTCTGATGACATCACTCACCACTTGGTTGGCACTCCTGCCGATGGCGATCGGGTTCGGCGGCAGTGGCACGAACGCTCCACTTGCTAGGGCAATCATCGGCGGCGTGATCGGAGCGACGGTTTTGTCGCTGGTGGTCGTGCCATGCCTGTACGTGATGATGAAGCGACAACCACAAGTTTCCGACGTACCGTCAAACCCAACGTCCGCGATCTGAAATGAACTTTCGCAAGAGTATTGAGATGACTCCAATCGTTCGATCACTATTCGTGACTCTGATCGCCACTTCGTGTGTGATTCAGATGCGGACAATCGTTCATGCCCAAGATGCGGCGAGCAGAGGCGTGCAGCTTCCAATCACGTTGGAAGGCGACCAGCGAACCGAGCTCCGAGCTCGCGTGGAAGGTTACGTGGCTCAAGTTCATGGCGACATCGGAGACCGTGTCACGGCGGGGCAACTGCTTGTGACGTTGGATGCCCCGGAATTGGAAGCCGACGTGCTTCGTCGCCAACAAATGGTCCGTCAGGCGGAAGCGAACCTCGCCGTCGCAAAAGGCCGCATCGCGATCGCCACCGCAAAGCGGCGACAGGCGATTTCCGCAAGGGAGGAACAGATCGCGCTGCGCAAGCTGCGTGTCAGTGTTCGCGATCGCTATGAAAAGCTTGTCCAAGGTGGTGCGGTGCAAAAAGAGATGTTGGAAGAGGCCGACTTCAACGTCATGGCCGTCGAAGCCGCCATGACCAAAATTGAAGCTGACATCGAGTCGGCTCAAGCTGACATCGAAGCCTCGAAGAACGAATTCGAGTACTCCAAATCTGGAATTGAAGTTGCCAAGGCAGAGCTGGCAAGCGCCGTCGCCGCCGACCAACTTCGCCAGATCAAAGCTCCGTTTGGGGGAATCATCACCGACCGCACGGTCGACCCAGGTCAACTGGTCAGTCCTGGTGACATGAGCGGAAAGCCGCTGCTGGTCGTGGAGAATGTGGAAGTGATGCGCGGCGTGCTGACGGTGCCTGCCGATGAAGCAAGTCTGATTCGACTGGGAGACCCTGTCACTCTGATTGGATTCGGCGCACCCGAACAAACCGTGTCGCCCGATGGCGGCGCGTTGAAAGTAAGCCGCATGAGTCAAACACTGGATATGAAGACGCGCACGATGCGAGTCGAGATCGACTTGAAGAATCCCTACGACGAAAAGAATGGCCGCTACCAGTTTCTGAGCGGTCAGTATGGGTCGGCTCGTGTGACGAAGTGATCGTCGCCGGAATATCAGAATCAAACAGGTCGCCCGGATGGCGGCAGTCACGGAATTGCAAGGAAGCAGCGTGCCAATCACAAGCAAAACGAATCGCCGTCTGCGGCGTCGGCGCCACCTGTGGATGCTCTGTTTGATCCCGACGATCGGATGTGCGTCGTCCCAATCCTCTGGGTTCCCGTGGATCTCACAAATCGGCCAACTCAACGTTGCAGAGGAGGCTCCGGTTGCCGTGATCAAACCGCCGCTGCTGAAGATGGCGGCGTTTCGGGCGCAAGAAAGCGATGGCTCCGAGTTCCAGCTGAATTCTTCCGGCCCCACGTTCGCTTCGCTCAGTGACGCGGATGAACAGATCGAATCGCTTCCGCCTCTTCCACAAATCGATTCCAAAACCGATGCGGGAATGGAGATCGAAGCCGGCGGAGCAGCACTTTCGCTCGATGCTTCGGTCGAAACGCTCGGTTCTCTCGATCCGCAATCGACATCACCGCCAATTCCGGCGTCGCCTCAAATCATCGATATGGCGTCTGCCTTGGGAATGGCGGGCGGAAATGCCTGGACGATCCAATTGGCTCGCCAGAAGACGGTGGAAGCCCATGCGGATCTACAACAAGCCAAAGCGTTGTGGCTGCCGACCCTGCAGTTCGGTGTCGGTTGGAACAAGCACGAGGGGCGGATCCAAGCAACGGATGGTGACGTGCTCGAAGTCTCGCGGGGATCTTGGTTTGTCGGTGGTGGTGCTACCCTGGGCACCGCACCGGTCGCCGGAGGCAGCGGCGGTCCACTCCGTTTGTTCGCCGATTTAGCACTCGCCGATGCGTTCTTCAGCCCCAAGATTGCCAATCGTCAATTGTCAGCGCGACGCGCCGGCATTTCGGTCGCCAAGAACGAAGCGTTGCTCAGTGCTGGACTGGCCTACGTCGATCTACTGGAAGCTGCAGGGCAGGTTGCCGATTCCGAAGCAGCAATCGACGCCGCTAATGAACTGCTGAAGCTGACTCAAACCTTTGCTGAGGCTGGTGCGGGCGCCCAGGCAGACGTCGATCGCGCAGCCACCTCGAGAGCAAGGCTGGAACAACAACGTCGCAATGCAACGCGCATGTTCCGAACCCGTTCGGCCACTTTGGCCCGCCGACTTCGTCTCGACCCTCGATTCGAACTACTGCCGGCCGATCAAGTCGTTCTTCCGATCGAATTGCTTTCCGATACCAGCGATCAAGAGTCGCTGATTCGCACCGCGCTTTCGCGACGGCCCGAGGTCAGCGAAATCTCCCACGACATCGCGGCCCTTTGCTTAGCAGTTCAAAAGGAGCAGGTGGCGCCATGGATACCGCACGTCTCTGTCACGAGTTCTGCCGGAAACTTCGGCGGAGGCAATGGAAGCACCCTCGAAAACAAGGCCGGAAGAAGCGACCTCGATTTACAGGCGCTGTGGCAGCTTGAAAGCCTCGGATTGGGTGTCGCCGCAAAACGGAATCGCGCCGGTAGTCGACTCGGGCAACGGAGAATCGAGCTTTCAGATATTCGAGACGCCATCACTGCGAGCGTGGTCACGGA
>JBPCVD010000152.1:0-5714 GCA_051010815.1 Rubripirellula sp. | reverse complement strand
GAAGTATGCGTCGGGGGATCGAGAAAGCCGGCAGGCTGTGCTGGAGGGCTGGGTCGAAACTCAAGCACAGCCGCCGACGCCGATTCACAACATCGCTGACTTTGCCCAAGCAGGTTATGTCTTCGTTCGTGCGCCGGGCGGGAAAGGGGGCAACGGCGGACGAGGCGGCGACGGGCAGCCCGGCACCGTTGGCGTTCGTGGTCGAAACGCCACGCGGTTCTCGCACGGTTCCAATGGAGGCCCCGGTGGAAATGGAGGCAACGCGGGCAATCCGAGCGATGGAGCCGATGGAGGCACCGGTGGCGAGGTCATCCTGGCGGTCGATCAGCACGACCTTGGCCTGCTGATGCTTCTCAAGGGTAATTTGGTAGGCGGAGACATCGGCTTTGCCGGCGAACCAGGACGAGGTGGAAAAGGGGGGCCGGGAGGACGAGGTGGCAGCAGTTATCACTGGACCGAATCGAGAAGTTACACCGACTCGCAAGGTCGTCGACAAACTCGAATGGTCTTTCGATCGAATCCCGGAGGCAGAGCTGGCCGCGCAGGCAGAAACGGTGCGCCATCCTCTTACCGCGCTCGCGACGGTCGTCAGGGTTCAGCCGGCTTGCTACGAATCCTGGTCTTCGATTCCCAAGGAAATGCGACCGAATACGATTCTCCATTTGATCTCGAGCTTCTGACCTTCGACGTCGCCCGCGAGAACGATATCCTCGAGCCCGACAGCTTGGTTTCCGTCGACAATCTGGTGGTTCGCAACCGGGGTGGAATGCCAACGCCCGCCAACTATTCGATCCGCGTCTTCCTCCAGTCCGACCGTTGGCTGATCCGCGACGAAGTCGATTTGGTACTTGAGCAATCGCTGCAGCCAGGTGAAACCTACACCTTCTCGCAAGAAGGCCTTCGCGCGCGTCTCGGCGATTACGTCGTCGATGAACCTCGCAATCGCCCGTTCCGACTCGAACATCTGATCAACCCTCAGGCTCGCATGGAAAGCGGCATCGGTCGTCCCTTTCGGCGATTCGAGAATGCGGACCTGATTCACGTTCGATTTCCCGTTGAACTCACAGCGATCACTTCGCTCAACAGCTTGGCCCCAGGTGAGTCGACGAGGTTGATTTGGGCAGTAACGAACGTTGGCAAGGAAACCTTCGACCAGAAGTATCTGTATCGCGCCGTGCGATCGAGTGTGCGTTTGCTCGACGGAGACATGGATCCGCAATTTGTGATCTTCTTCGATCCCGATGAACAGGAATTTGAGCTTTCCAAAACGGACTATCAGAAACCGGTTGGTGACCTGCGTCCTGGCGAAACCCGAGTCATCGAAGTTCGAGTCGGCATTCGTAGCGGTGCCACGGTCACGCCCTATCAAGGATTTACCGTCGGTATCGACTTGGACCTGCAACGCCCCAAGTCGAGTGAGCGGCAGGATGAATACCGCCGCGTCGATTACCGAAAGGCTCACGTCCGAGTCTCCGAACGCTACGTTCGTGAATCGGACGCGCGTTTTCTGCTGGTGGCGAACCAAAAGACCACCGTCAACGACATTGAAAAGTGGACGCAACTAGCCGACTACTTCGGAAGCGGACTCGATATTTGGGACGTGTCCTATTACGGATTCCTGGATCTGGTCCGGGCGGTCGATGAAGACAAGTCGCTGATGGAACAGTGGCGAGGAATGACGATCATCATTCCCAACAACTACTACCGCACGCCGGAAGGAAAGACCGTTGCGTTTACTCAACTGTCGAAATCTCAGTTTCTGAGGGCCGCAGCCGATTTCGACATCAATTTCTATGTCGTGGGCGACTCTCGTACCGGTGGTGCCGATCGCCTCGCCACATCGTTGATCCCCGTGGATGATGTAAAAAGTCCTAGCGGATTGAAGACGCAAAAATCGTTCATGCGTGAAGTCGCACGCTGGAACAAGTACATCGATCGCAGCAAAGATGTGGTCGGCGGGGCCACCGACGACGTCCGTGACTTTGCAGATATCTCGCTTGGGTCCGTTCATGAACTCGACATCGAGCAGCGGACCTTGTTGTTTCAACCAAAGCCTCAATGGCTGGAACAAGAGGCACAAGCGTTAGCAAGAAAACTTCGCCGTGAGGATCCGTTGCATCGATGGATCATCGTTCACCGTTACGACACGGGTGACAGTGACACCACCTGGGGATTTTTCAAGAAGCGAGAAATCGGAACACTCGAGGTTCGTCGCACACTGGACGCAACCAAAGGATCCGTGGTCCTTTACGAAGTCGACGGCATTGACGCGATCGACCGCGACTTCATCACCAGCAAAACGAACAAGCATGGGATTTTTCTGGCGTTGAAGTTTGAGGACAAAGTCGATCGTTTCATTCGATTGGTTAGCGAACGAACCTTCCCGCGGTATGCGGAGGAGTACGTCGACCGACCGCTCACCGATGAAGAGATCCGCGAGATTGGAACGGAACTCGTCGATTCGATTCTGGTCGATATTTTCAACGAACAGAAAGTAGCGAGGGAAGCCAAAACGTGGGGGCGATCTGGCGTTCGGGCCCTGACCCCCAAACTCAATTACTTGGCAGAACGGGCGATGAACTACGGCGTCACCTTCAGCCAGATGCAAGACAACGAAGTCAATCTCGGCCTGCTCTACGACTTGCTTGCCAATGTCATCTACATGGCGGAACGATCGAAGTCTGGATGGGATGCCGCCTGGCTGCCCTCCTCGTTCTTCAAACGCAGCCGTGCCGTTTCCAATCACATGACCGATCGCGTCGACAGCATTGTGACGAGCATCTTCGGCCGAGAACCGACATGGTGGGACAAGATGACTCGCCCTGACGATGATTACGATCCCTTCGGCAACGCTCGTAAAAAAGCACCGAAGGGGATTGAACGGCGTCTCGCGGATGAACGGATTGCCGCCGAAGTCATGAAGCTGCATCGAGAGAATCCGTCGATCCAAAAGTACGCCACGGCTCAGGATCACCCGGGCCTGACTTACGACCCCGAATTGCTGCCACTGGAGACAAGGGTCATGTCTGGCGAAACCTACGACAAACTCGTTGCAGCCGAAGCGGTTTCCGCTCGTCATCGCTACGAAACCGAACGTTCAGTGCAATCGAAACGCTCCGACCTGCTCGTCCCGCTGGTCCAGGAAAAGCAAATCGCAACGGAGAAGACCTCTGTCGCGACCCCACAGTCATCACGGTAAGTCTGGCATCACGGTAAGTCTGGCATCACGGTAAGTCTGGCATCACGGTGAGTCTGGCATCACGGTGAGTCTGGTATCGCGGTGAGTCTGGCTTCGCGGTGAGTCTGGTATCGCGGTGAGTCTGGCTTCGCGGTGAGTCTGTTGTCGGCTGCCATGATCCTTCGTCACACCACTCGGTAGGTCCCGACGCGGCAACTCGACAGCCTGGTGAACTCCGCCCGACGACAGACTCCCGCCAGTCTCTGTTGTTCATTTCGTGGACAAGCGATCGTCAGCCTTTCTACCTCGCGTAAATGAGGCGACAAGATCAGCTGCTCAACATCCGATCCGTAAGACTGGGTAACCAAGACGCGAAATTGTTTCAAACCCGGCCATTGTGCTAGTTCCTCAAACGTCGGTAACGCTTCATGGTCCAGTCGCAGCGAATCCCATGGTGCGACAGCAAGAAGGGCATCGCCATGTTCAATGAGTCGGTCGACAGCGATCCCCATCCAGGATGGCAGACCGCGATGAAACAGCATCCCGGACATCAGCGACGCAGCCTCTTCAACGCTCAGGCTGGTCGTCTGCATCATCCGCCGATGGATCGATGATTGCCAAGCATTCTTGTGCTGCAAATAGAGCTGCACCTCCCGACGCAACGTGTCGGGGTTCGGGTCCTCTTTTGCTCGCTTGGATGCAGCGATGGCGACCTGAACGCGAATGAATTCCGCCAGCGAACTCCCCTGCTCCTCCAGCCAATCGGCGAGCACGAGACGAGACGCGTCATCATCCGGTGATTCCAACACCGCGTGAAACAAGGGATGATCCCACACGACCGCCTCCTCTTCGAACACGTATTCCACTGGCGGCGAACCAAAGGCTGAGGCACGTCCGTCTATCCGCCAATCAGTGCGAATGCCTTCTTCATCGAGTTTGCGGTCGTGGCGACCGCTTTATCATTGTCCATTTCATTCAAGACACGATTGAAGGGCTCAGCTCGCACGGGTCCGTCATACCCTAGCTCGACCAACGCTCCCAAGAACGCCTTCAAATCAATGACCCCCGTCGCCGCTGGAAGTTCGCGTTGATTGTCAATTTGCGCATCCAATGCTCGCCCTCGCGGGGCATCGTTCAAGTCGCAGGCGACAATGTCATCATTCGTGATCGATTTCAAATCTCGAACTGACTCACCAGCGGTGTACCAGTGCCAACTATCAAGTACAAACCCAACGTTGTCTTCTCCGATCTCGTCGATCAGATTTTTCGTCTCGGCCATGCAGTGCACGAAGGGATAACGTTTTGATGTCCAAAGCGTCTTGGGACCGACATACTCCAACCCTAATCGTTGTCCGTGATCTCCCAGGATTTTCGTACACTCACGAAGTCTCCTCGCGTGTTGACGAAAATTCTCGACGTAGGTCAAGGCACCATGGCACGGCATCAAGTACGTGCCGACGCGTGTGACCCCTACATCCTGCATCGCAGCGGCAAGCTTGGGAAGATTCTGAGCTCCACTACGGAACGTTGCTTCGTCGTCGCGAAATCCGACTGGCAGCCCGCCGGCACCCCACTGCAGTCCTTTCTCTTTCAATTGCGCTGCAATTTCCTTTCGTTCATTGGCTCCAAGCTTCGCGAGATAACCTGCCTCGGCGTTGACGGATTCGAAACCATTGGCCGCCGCTAATGCCATCGCTTCGCGCTGATCCGCCTTGACTCCAATCGATCCACATCTCAAATCGAGCGTGAATTTTCGTGAAGACGCCGGGCTCGCATACGCTGAGCCCGACATCGTTCCTAGCCCAAGTGCAATTGCAGATCGAGACAACATCGAACGTCGAGAAAGCATTTCTTCACTCCAAATTTGGATCGTGATCCGAGGGCAATCGACAGGGGGCAATGCGACAGGGGACAAGCGACAGGGGGCAAAGCGATGTCACTGCTTCTTCGCCGGCTTTGCAGGCCCATCGAGCGGTTTCAAAGGAAACACTTCCGAGGGAGTCCGCACCGTTTCCATCATTGTCTTCAACTCGGCGACCACTTGGGGATGGTCCGTCGCCACGTTGTTTTGTTCGCCAATGTCTTTCGCGATGTTGTAGAGCTCAATCTCAAGATTGCCTTTGGCCATGTCTTGCCGAACGGCTTTCCAATCTCCAACGCGAATCGTCTGTTGGCCGCCGTAACTTGGAAACTCCCGATACAAATAGGGGCGTTCGGGCTGATCCTTTCCCTCCAGCGTCGCTACCATCGAAATCCCATCGATGCTGCTTGGAACGGTATCGCCACCACCAACGACCTCCATCAGCGTCGGCATCCAGTCTTCGAAACCGCTCACGCGATCGCTGCTGGAACCGGGCTGAACATGACCAGGCCATCGCACGATCGTCGGGACACGGACGCCCCCTTCATACAACGATCCCTTCAACCCTCGCAACTCGCCAACACTCTTGAAGAACTCGTAATCAACTTCTAAGTCGAGGTGCGTCGTTCCGTTGTCGCTAGTGAAAACGACGATCGTGTTGTCAGACAGGTTCAA
>JBPCVD010000151.1:0-7901 GCA_051010815.1 Rubripirellula sp. | reverse complement strand
ACCTCGGACTGTTCAATGTCTGTTACTCATCGGCCATGACGATTGGCGCGCCAATTGGCGGACTCGTCCTGAGCAGATTTGGCGCGCCGACGCTCTGGTTTGGAACCTTTGCCGTCGCGTTGTCTGCGGTGGCCGTCTACGTGGCGATACATCGTTCGATATCACTTCGCCTTGAGGCAGCCAGCGATGTCGCGTCTCGCCCAAACGTGCAACAAGAATTCATGGAACCGGATGGCGGAATCGTCGCTTCAGGCGCGCAGTAGCAACCAGCACACCGAACCGACAATGAAAAGGGAACCCGCTGCGGAGACGATGACGCGCACTCGTTCCGTACGTCCGTCCATCGCCCGATCGATCAAAGCGATGAGTGATGGGCTAAAAAGAATGAGCCCATAGAGCCATGGCGAATGATTTTCATAGGTATAGAACCTTGCCGATGCGGCAATGAGGGTGGCTGCGCCCCATGCTGGGAAGGCGATGACCCAGACACGGGTCTGCGGCTGAAACATTCCAACAACCGATGCCGCGAAAGTTGCCACAACAACCGCCAGGCCCCATTGCGTGAGACTGCCGTACGTGGTGGCTGCCAAGACAAGCGGACCCAACAAACCGCCGACCGTGACCAGCAAAGACCATCTCGAGGCGTTGTGTCTCGCCATGTGCTCTGCGGCAAATCCATTCACCAGGCAACTCGTCGCGAGCAGCGGAATCCAAACGCGGTAAAGATCAAACAAATCTCTCCAAGCGTCGCCGCTGGGCATTGCAACCATCGCAGTCCAGCAGGCAATGACTCCCGCCATCATCCATCGCCAGCCGAGCACGCCGAAACTCGCGGTCCCTGACATTAACAATGCCCAGGCTAGCAGAGGCCATACGCCTTGCTGCCAGGATTCCTCGGGCCACCATCGAAACCCGTGACACCCGACCATCGCCGCGACCACTGCAAACCACCAGCCCAACGCGACGACCGTGTCGGCGATCATCCCGTCAAATTTCGACGCGAACCATACCGCCCCCGCAGCAACCAGTGCGGGAACGACGACACACCAAACGACAATCGCCTGATCAAAACTCACGCGACTATCTTGCCAACTGGAACTTGGCTTTGATTTTGACGGTGTTGTTGATCTTGCCCTGCCCGTAGTCCATGCCCCACTTGGTGCGATCAATCTCAAATTCGGCTACCACCTCAACGGACTCCTCCGTCACGGTAGCGGTAATCGGTATCTCCACCGCTACGGTCTCACCCAGCATTTGCAGATCACCTTTGATGATTGCTTTCGGCGACTCACTTTCGGTGTCGGGTGCGATCTCTCTCGACTCAAAGATGATCGACGGGAACTTCCTCACGTTAAAGAAATCTGGACCCTTCAGATGGTTCGTCAGTTTGTCGTCATCCGAGAAGAGACTCGTCGCATCAATCTGGACGTTCATCGAACTGCGTGTTGGATCCTCAAAATCGGCGATCGCCGCGACATCGAACGACTTGAATCCACCTTTATGAGATCCATCCGACTTGGAACCCACGAACTCAATCGACGATCCCTCTTCTTGCAGGGTCAATTCATCGGCCTGCAAACCGTCAGTTGAAAGAAAGAGCCCGCATGCCAACGCGCATAACCATCGTGAATTCATGTTCGGATCCCAAGGCAAGAGTATTTCAAATTGCAGCAGCTTTTTTCACGAGTCGCATTGTATGCGACTCCATGGTTCGTCACACGCGCAGAATGAGCGATGCAATTACGGGCCCAAAGCGAATCACGACGACTGCAGGCATGCTTGTGCGATTACTTTAGCTCCGCACGAACGAAGGCCGCCAAGGAAAATCTCTGCAGGAAATCCGGACTTTCTGCGCCGCGTCATCAGAACTTCATGGAACCTGAAGTCGTACCAACACTGTCTGACGAGAGATGAACTGATCAAAGGAGTCCAGGTGGAGGTCATTGCGATCTGACTTGGAATGCTCACGAAGAGTCGATAGCCGATCTATCCAAGCTTCAATTCGATTGAAGTCTTTTCACTTGAGGAGTCGGTCATGGCTAGTGGTTCGCATATTCGATCTCTGGGGAAACTTCTTTACACTCAGAACCCCTTCTATTTGATCAGTTGCTTCCTGATCATCTACGGAATTCAAATCGCTGCACTCTCTGGCAGCACCTTGATCACCAAGTCCTTGATCATGAGCGGAAGCCTGGCCGCTTATACCTTCGCGATGGCGATCACCTGTGTGGGCGTCGTACGACTTGGAAAGGTCTGGGACGATGCTCGATCCATTTTGTTGGTCGTCGTCATCGCCCAGGTCGCTCTGTCAACTTCGCTTGATGAACTGTGCATCACGCGATGGAGTCTCGGCGCGCCGTTGCTCGCGGCGGCCGGACTGTTTGCCTGCCTAACGACCGAATTCGTACTCCGCGTCTGCGGCATTCAATTCCCCAGCTGGTATCGACTGAGCTTTTACGCCATGCAACTAGTCTTCTTTGGATCACCGATCGTGCTGGGCCGCGCGGTGGAACAACGACAGACAGAACTGACGAATTGGGGAGCCCCATTATTCTCGCTCTTGATTGGCATCTGCCTCCTGCTTCTGATACCTGCGGTACGTCGAGGGCATGCGTTCGTGCGCAACAATGGAACGCCTTGGCGATGGCCGCTGTATCCGCTTTCGCTGTTCGCCATTTTGATAATCATGGCCTCGATTCGTTCTCATGCGATATGGATGTCGTTCGGGTTCCTCGGTGCGCCCGTCAGATTTGAACCATTTTTATTATTGCCGATCGGGCTGGCAGTCCTGGTACTGCTCGTTGAATCAGAACACCCTTATCGTCGTCGCGGCCGCACGTACCTTGCGATGCTGGTCGCGCCGCTACTTCTGCTTTGTGGGATCGGCCACGATGGGATGACCCATCTGCCCATTCGCTCTGACTTGCAACTTTATTTCGGCTCGGCGGAGACGCTCTCCCTGATTGCGATCGCTGCCTTCTATTCTTACGTATGGGCGCGTGGCGAAAGGGGATCCGAGTTCTGCGTGACCTGTACGTTGCTGGCCCTCGCCTTTTTCGGCGACGTCCCCGAGGTTGCCACCAATGTTGGATTTCAACCATGGATGTATGGCGGCATCGCCTGTGTCTTGATGCTATGGAGCTGCTTCAAGAATCTTAGTGGTGACCATTTGTGGTTGGGCCTGGCAACAATCGCAACCCTAACAATCCTGATCGCCGGCCGAGACTACGATCGCGTTTGGGAATCCGCATGGATGGCGGCTGGATGCGCCGTCGCTTCGATGCTGATGATCGGAGCCTATTTCGATACGGAGATCGGCGCTTTCTTGCGTCAATCTGCTGCCTGGTTGATGATGCTTGGGGCGATCGCACTCGTCGGCTGGCACATCACTCGAATGCCTGGATGGATCACCTATGGATCCCTTAGTGCGTTAGCGGTCAGTTCGATCGCATACCTTCGAATTGTGAGGCGGACGGGTTGGCTTTATGTGTTCGCGGTTCAGATGGCATCGTTACTTATCGCGGTTTCATGGGCCGGCTACGAATCCAAAGTAATCGTCGAGTCGAGCTGGCCGATCCAATCAGGACTCGTTTGTTTCGTCATCGGCCTCTCAATCACCTCCGTAAAATCGGGTTTCTGCCAACGTCTTCGCGGCCAACTTCCGCGACGCAGCAGCCGCTATCGGCCGGGGTTTTGAATGGTGCCTGCGAATCGGATAGAGCGATGACACGAGTCCCCTTCGAAGCCTGATAAGTCGCCTCGGGCACCGAGTGCCCCGACGTCCAATCCAGGGTGATTTTGCCGGTCACCAGTTGGATTGCGGGAGTGTCCCTCCCTGTGTTAAAAACTCGCGTGGCAGGCCGATGGCTCGCCAGAGCCGAGCGTTTACGACGCGTTTAGCGTCGCTCGTTCCGCGAGAATCACGACTTACGGTAACTCACCTAAGTCGTTTCTCCACAAACACTTGGCGGCATAGCTCAGCTGGTTAGAGCAGCGGAATCATAATCCGCGTGTCGGGGGTTCGAGTCCCTCTGCCGCTACTGTCGGGGCGGAATGGCCCAGACTGGAATCGCCAAACTTCGACCTCGTTGTCGCTAGGCTCGTTTCTTCCGTCCCGTTTCTTGGGGTGTCTCGATTCGACAGACTCACCCTGCGAACCAGTTTCGCGGTGCGTGAATTCGTGGCCATCAACATCAACTTCATTTCGGCCGGCATGCGGCAACCGAGCGAGTCTTCCAGCTGCCCAGCCAATTCTGCTTTCGACTTCAGTTTCGTCTCGTCGAGAGTGCGATTGCGATATTTCGGTCCCATTGTCACCGCTAAGCCATGACCAAGCGGTGGACTGACTCCTCCACGCAAGCAGAGGAGCTACCGTCAACAATCGTCAGCCAACACGGACAGGGCCCGGAGAAATTGGGCCGGCAGCTGGTTCGGCCGCTTCACGAAGGGTACCGAATCGCTGGGCTTGCCAGATTTGTCCCGTTCCGACGTCCATGGCCGTCAGCCAGCCATAGCGCCAACAAGCGGTGTCGATACAGCGAACAAATCCAAGATCGAGCACTTCACCATTTGCCTGTTCCGTGTGACCCATGATCATGGTCTTGCCCGAGACGTGCGGTACGATTCCGTTCGGTTCCAGGAGCTGCCAGCGTAACGCATAGCCGGTGTTCTTCTCCATCGGCACATCCGTATCGGGAGCCGCATGGCAGAAGATGAAATCGTCGTTCTCGTAGTATTGCTTCGCTTCGCGGATGAACTCGAGATGATTCTCAGGGACGTCGTTTAGTGATCCGCCAAACCGATAGGAATTGAGGGTGGAGGCCCCGCCACACCGAATCCAGTACTCAAGCGAATCTGGGTCCTCAAGGGTGTTGAGCAAGATCTCTTCGTGATTGCCCATTAGGTAGACGAGCCGACACTCTTCTTTCAATTCGATCAGGCGGTCGATTGTTTCTCGCGTTTCCCGGCCCTGGTCGATGAAGTCGCCAAGCACCACAATCTGATCGTCCGGCTGCGGGTCAATCTCGTCCAGCAATGTGTCAAGTGCCAGGAAGCAGCCGTGAATGTCACCGATCGCGATGGTTCGAGGAGTCCGCAAGGTCATAGGGGTCCAAAGACAACGTTTGAGAGCTAGGCCAACCGGACCGATAGCCCGGGGCAAAGATGATAACCCATTGCCCTGATCCCTGCCGCTTCGGCGCGCACCATCATTGTGAGAGCTGACTTGGATCAGGTGGTGACGTTACCGTTTCGACTCGGTGGCCTCAGCGGGGAACCCAGACGGTATCGTAGAAGGCTCGAAAACGTCCCGTATGATTCCTGACACGCGTTCAAAGCATTCCGTAAAGATGCGCGAAAGCGTGCAAGTCGCGAAACGGTCTGCTGCACTCGACCGATAGTCGGGACGAATTCTGCGATACGCCCGTCGACAATGAAAAGCCGAAATGAATTCTAAGCATCACAACGGATCGATCCTGCGAAGAGTACCGCTTCATTGGCAAATCCTGATCGGAATGCTCGCAGGATTGTTACTTGGCTATGCAGCCGTGCAATGGGACGCCTGGCAGGGAGGCGACTTCGGCAAGACGTTCATCGTCAACTGGGTCAAACCCTTCGGAACGATCTTTATCAACTTGCTGAAACTGATCGCCATTCCTTTGATCATTACATCGTTAGTGAAGGGAATTTCAGATCTAAATGAAACCTCGAAGCTTTCATCACTGGGCTTGCGCACGGTCGCTCTGTACCTCATGACCACGGTGGTCGCGGTCGTGGTCGGCCTGGTGATTGTCAATGTCGTTCAACCCGGAAATAGCATCTCCGATAAGACGAAAGCGATGTTGCGAGAGAATCTGTCCGAGTCAGATGAACGCAAAATGGAATCGGCGGAACAGGAAAAGGACAAGCAAGATTCTTCGACGCCGCTTCAACCACTGATCGATTTGGTCCCGGGAAACATTGTCGGCGCATCTGCCAACAATCGGAACATGCTTCAAGTCATCTTTTGTGTCGTGTTCTTCGGGATCGGACTGTTGACGATTCCGAAGGAACGAGCGCAGCCGGTGAAGGATCTGTTTACGGGACTCAACGAAGTCATCTTACGACTGATCGACTTCATCATGATGGCCGCACCCTTCGGCGTACTGGCCTTGTTGGCCGCATTGGTCGTCGAGGCACCGGCGGCCGATGTCTTCATCGCACTGCTTTGGTATTGCATGTGCGTAATCGCGGGACTCGCGTTCATGGCGTTCGTCTTCTATCCGACCCTCATCACGTGTTTCACCAAGACAAGTCCAGGTACGTTTTTTCGAGGAATTGCGCCGGCTCAATTACTTGCGTTTTCGACAAGTTCGAGCGCTGCAACACTCCCTGTGACGATGAAGTGTGTGGAAGAGAAACTTGAAGTGGAAAAAGAAGTCAGTAGTTTCGTCCTTCCCATAGGTGCCACCGTCAACATGGATGGCACATGCCTCTACCAAGCGGTTGCAGCCGTCTTCATTTCACAGATCTACGAACAGGATCTGAACCTCAGTCAACAGTTAACGATTGTCATGACCGCGACCTTGGCGTCGATCGGTTCCGCAGCTGTTCCAGGGGCAGGCTTGGTCATGCTAGTCATCGTCCTCGGTGCGATTGGAGTCCCAACCGAAGGCATCGCATTCATTTTCGCGGTCGACAGAATCTTGGACATGTGTCGAACATCGGTGAACGTCACCGGCGATGCAACGGTGTCGATGCTGGTCGCTAAAAGCGTCGGCAAGCTGGGACGAAGAGACCATGTCGACGCTGGTGATCTCGCCAATCATCGATAGAAGGTTGGGGCGGGCTCATCGAGTGATTGAAGGAAACGGTTTTGTAGAACTGCAAGCCAATGTTCTTGGCTTGTGAGTGCGCTGTGAGAGTCATGCAGCACACGAACCACATGTTGGCATCGAGCTCTCACGACCAAGATGCGCAGGCAACGGCTCACGAGTAAGCATTTCGTAATTGTGTTTTTCTAAAACAAAAAGCTTGACACCTCTCGCTGCATCTGTACATTCTTCCACTGTCGTCTGGCAGTGACGATGTTGTGGGGCATCTTTGACGCCCCACTTTCGAACCTACTCGAAACGATTCTTAACATTGGGGCAAACAGTGATGTCAAAAACATGGGGCCGTTGCGCGCTCGCGCTCGTTCTTACTTCCGCATGTCTTGTTAGCGATGCCGCGGACAAAGCGACCAAGCGATCGTCCAAGAGCATGTCAAAACCAGAAGCGGCGGAAGCCGAGGCGGTCCTCACCGGACGTCTGCCTCGGTACTTCGCTTCGGTGGTCGATAGCAAGCAACGCCAAGAAATTTACGAGATACAGGCATCCTTCCAAACCAAGATTGAAGAGTTGGAAGCAGAACTTGCCGCACTCGAAGAAGAGCAGATGAAAGAAATCGAGGGCGTGCTTACGACGACTCAACGAAAGAAGTTGGTGGAGCTTCGCGAAGCGAGAGAGTCATCGGGCAAGACAAAGTCGACATCTCGATCATCGACGTCTCGTGGAACCAAATCTAGCAGCAAGAGCAAATCGAAAGACTAGCCGACAACGCAGCCTTGCAATGCTCGATGACACTGGACTGCACCAGCATGCTGGTGCACGAAGTCAAATCGGTGGCTTGCCAACCGTTCGTGAAGCGACATGGATCTTCCCACCGAATCGATCGGGACAAGGCTCGATCAGTCGTACGAAGAGCATCCAACGCGAAGTCGGGCGAGCAAATGGCGTAGGTATTCTCATGGCGTGCTCGCTAGCGGTTCAGATCGCAAAGAAACGCTTCCGTCTCGCGACCTAAGCGTTCAGTTCTTGCAAATATAGGGTTCAGGGGCACCGCCGAAAGGCGGCGGTTGCAGGGCGGTCTCGTTGGGGCATTT
>JBPCVD010000150.1:0-2534 GCA_051010815.1 Rubripirellula sp. | reverse complement strand
CCTGGGCCCCCAGTGAAATCGGACGGTCGTAGCGATATTCAGTCTCGTGATGCAGTGCAATGCGGATGGTCATGCGTGTACAGGAAGTTGGAAGTAGTCTTCGTTGAGGGCGTCGCCGATTTCGTTTAGAGAACTCTGAAGCATGTCGACGTTTTGGTGCATGCCGCCAGCAAGCACCTCCTGAACGCTGGTAAGACTCAGTCTTCTTCGCAGTTCAGATGTTTTTAGTTTTGCGAGCCCCGAAGTTTCGGAATCAGCAAGGTCTTCGATTTCGGACAACGACCAGTCGGCGCCGGCGACACAAAACAGGACTGAGCGTGGGAAGGTCGGATTGAACAAAAAGAACTCCACCACCCGGTCGATGCTGATCGACTTCCATTGACGCCTAAATGCTTCGAGACCGCTGATTGCCTGTAGTAAGGCCGACCACTGCATGTCATCCACCGCCGTGCCGACGTCGTCGATCGAGGGCAACAGATTGAAGTATTTCACGTCTAGGATTCGTGACGTCTTGTCAGCACGTTCAATGAGGCGCCCGACGTTGACGAAGTGCCATGCGATGTCTCGCGACATCGTGCTGTCCAGAACGCCGGTCCACTGAATCGCAATCCTTCGAACGGCATCAAAGAAGTCTGTCTGCGAATCCAATACAGGCGTCTCGGACGCCTGTTTCACGAAGTGATAGAACTCGTTGAGCTGTTCGAAAGTTTCCGATGAAAGTGATTCTCGAACACCCCTCGCGTTTTCGCGTCCCATTCGCAGCGAAGAGATCATCGAATTCGGGTAGTCGCGATCGAAGGCTAAGAATTGCGTGACGGTTTCTGCGTCGCAAACGGAGTATTTTGCTTTAAAAACCTCAGCGTCACCCGTCGCTTGAATGAGGGGCACCCAAGGATCGACGATTGTTTCGGGCTGATCCAAAATCAGGTTGTGAGTGACCTCCAAAAACCTTGCTAAGTTCTCTGCCCTTTCGATTTGGCGGCTCATCCAATAGATCGATTCAGCGACGCGAGAAAGCATGGGGTGTTTCGACGAACTTGTTGGGAGGTGATTTGGATTGCCGCAACTTCAGCGGATGGCACATTGTGGAAGATTGCCGGTAGGCGACTATGCGGTGGGCTGCCCCGGTTCCGCGGCAACCCAGGTATCCTTGCTGCCCCCACCCTGCGATGAGTTGACGACGAGGGAACCTTTTCGCAAAGCCACTCGTGTCAAGCCACCAGGCATGACCCAAACTTCATCTTGGCTACAAAGAACATAAGGGCGAAGATCGACGTGTCGACCCTCCAGTTGTTCGTTGACCATAGTCGGAACGCGGGAGAGCGAAAGAGTCGGCTGTGCGACGAAGTTTCGAGGATCGTCTTTAATCTTGGCAGCGTATTGGGCCCGTTCCTCGGCGGACGCATGCGGTCCAATCAGAATTCCATAGCCACCAGACTCATTGGCCGCCTTGATGACCAGCTCGTCCATGTGTTCGAGCACATACTTTCGGTCATCCTCACGGAGACAAACGTAAGTCGGTACGTTTGCCAGAATCTGTTCTTCGTCCAGGTAGTAGCGAATCATGTCCGGGACGTATGCATAAATGACTTTGTCATCAGCGATTCCTGTCCCCGGAGCATTGGCGAGAGAGACATTTCCTGCGCGGTAGGCCCTCATTAGTCCTGCGACACCCAGCACAGAACTGGATCGAAAGAGCTCTGGGTCGAGGAACGTATCGTCAATCCGACGATAAATCACGTCGACACGCTGCAGACCGTCCGTCGTCCGCATGTAGACCGTATCGTCCTTCACAAGCAGATCGCGGCCCTCAACCAATTCAACGCCCATTTGTTGCGCCAAGAACGAATGTTCGTAGTACGCGCTGTTGTAGACGCCGGGCGTTAAAATGACGACGGTCGGTTCTTCGACCTGCGGCGGAGCGACATGGCAAAGCATTTGATAGAGCCGCGCCGGATAGTCGTTGACGGCTCGCACCTTCGAGGCACGAAAGGCCTGTGGAAAGTTCTTCTTCATGACCATGCGATTCTGAAGAACGTAGGAAACACCCGAGGGGCATCGCAGATTGTCCTCCAGCACATAAACGGCCCCCGTATCATCGCGAACAAGGTCCGTGCCGGTGACATGGCACCACACATCATTGAACGGGCGCAGACCGACGCACTCGGGAAGAAACGTTGTTGCGGAATCGATCAACTCACGTGGAATGATTCCGTCATGAACGATTGCCTGGTCTGAATAGATGTCGGCCAGGAAGTGGTTTAACGCTTTGATCCTCTGCTTGAGTCCCGCTTCAATGTGCCGCCAGAGGACGGACGAAATGATCCGGGGCACGATGTCAAAGGGCATGATCTTTTCGGTGCCCGCGTCGTCGCTGTAGACCGTGAACGTGATTCCCATTTGATAGAGCGAACGTTCAATCGTGCGTTGTCGACGCAACAGGTCGCTTGCCGGCGTACGGCTGATCAAATCGACCAGGGCACGCGCATCTGGGCGCGGCATACCGGACTCGTCGACGATCTCATCAAAGAAGC
>JBPCVD010000149.1:0-20080 GCA_051010815.1 Rubripirellula sp. | reverse complement strand
CAGTTCCTCAAGCAGTCCGTGACGCTGGCCGCACCGATGGTGGTGGGCTCATCTGTGTTCGGCGCTTCTTCACCAGGCAATCGTATCAACGTCGCCTTCATTGGCACGGGCAATCAGGGAATGGGGCTTTTGAAGCGGTTCATTGCTCGAGACCTCGGCAATGTGCTGGCGGTTTGTGATGTCAACGAGGGCAGTCTTGGTTACAAGGAGCCGGATCATTTCTACGGCCGGATTCCCGCAAAGAAGATGGTCGAAGCGGCCAATGCCAAGAAGTCAAAAAGCGGCTCACCAGCGAAATGTGATGCCTATTCCGATTTCCGCGAGGTGCTCAATCGCGATGATATCGACGCGGTTGTGATTGTCGTTCCCGATCATTGGCATCGCATCATCACGGTCATGGCACTCGAAGCCGGCAAAGATGTCTACTGCGAAAAGCCGCTGACGTTTTCAGTTGCCGACGGGCAATTCATGATTGACGCAGTGCGGAAGAACCAACGCATTTTGCAAACCGGCAGCCACGAACGTTCTAACCCAAACAGTCAATTCATCTGCGAGGCAGCGAAGTCTGGAAAGATTGGTCGTATCAAACGCGTCATTACGAAAGTCGGGTTCAACAACAAAGTCAGCCCGCTGCCCGGATGGAAACCCATGCCGGTTCCAAAAACTTTCGACTATCGATCTTGGCTTGGGCCGGCTCCAGATCTGCCCTACCATCAAGATCGTTGCTTGTACCGATTTCGATTTCACTATGACTATTCCGGAGGTCAGATCACCAACTTCGGAGCGCATTGCAATGACATGGCGCACTGGGGAATGGGTTTGGATAACGACGGTCCGATTGAAGTGGAATGTCAGAATGCCAGTTTTCTGCCGGAAGGAAGCCTGTTCAACACAGCCACACAAACCCGTTTTCGCTGCAAGTACGCGAATGGAATGGAGCTCACCTGCGAAAGCGGATACGAATCCGTGCAAGTGCGATTCGAGGGCACGGACGGTTGGTTGCAAACGGGCTACAAGGGAACGGCGGCTTCCGATCCTGCTTTGATCGAAGGCTGCCCCGAGAAACCGAAGGGAACTGCTGATCCCCATTCGTCTCATCTGGCAAACTTCATAGATTGCGTGAAGTCACGTGAAGAGCCACGTGCGCCTGTCGAAGTGGGTAACGCATCGGCCGTCCTGTGCCACATTGCCAACGCCATGATTCGCCTTTTTCCAGAGACGGGCCCCGGACACATCGCGAAATGGGACGCAAAAAACCAAACGTTCGTCGACAATGATGCTGCCAACAAGATCCTGAAACGCGAACAACGCGACCCGTGGAGCTAGTCGTTCCAAGTTGGTCCCAAGACACGTGTGGAATTCATGGTCGCTGAAACTGGGAGCCCTGGTTCTCGGCGACATGAATCGCCGCGATGCCTGCTTGGACGCGAAGCTCGGACTTGGACGCGAAGCTTGAGCAAACGGAGAACCCGAGGCATTGATCGCGTTGCATGAATTGTGGCTTGTGGAAGCTGGCGACTGATTGGGCCATCATCGGTGATTCTGTGGCCCATCCGTGATTCTGTGGTCCAAGCATTTGAAAACGGGGCGTGCAACGCAAATGCCCACCGAAACCTTGCCTCACCGTTCGCTCTGAATCGAAGACGCCACAAGACAGAGTGGTGTCTGATCCATGCGACTTTCGGCCGATGGGCATCTTGCTTCTCAAAGATCCTGTAAGGTGCGGCACAGAATGTTAGTCTTATCCTGAACGCAAGATTCGGAGCTTCAGGCGGCGTGAGGCTGTTCCCCAGTGCAAGTTCTTGGTGAATTCGCTGCTCTCCGATCGCACTCTCTCAACCATTGGCTTGGACCCTTCATAATGAAATCGCGTCAACGCATGTGGGCCGGCTGCATTGCGGTCGGATACCTGTTCCTGCTGGTTGGGCTGACGCGCGTCGGTGCTGCCGAAGACGTATCCCTCGCTCGTCCCAACATCATCTTCCTGCTCGCTGATGACATGGGGTACGGTGATCTTGGATGCTTTGGCTCGCCGATCATCAAGTCGCCAAACCTTGATCGTTTGGCTCAACAAGGCATGAAGTTGAATCAATGCTACGCCGCGAGTCCAAACTGTTCCCCTGCTCGGACAGGCATCCTTACGGGACGGCATCCCTATCGCGTTGGGATGTACGACTTCGCACGCTTCAAGCCGCTACACATTCCCGTGGAGGAGACCACCGTCGCGGAACAACTCAAGTCCGCCGGATACAGCACGATGTTTGCCGGCAAGTGGCATTGCTCGGGTGATTTCGAATCAGGAAAGCAACCGTACCCCGGCGATCATGGATTCGACCATTGGCTTGCGCACAAGGGCAACTTCGGCAAATCGCCGGAGGGCTTTCTTCGCAACGGAAAACAGGCGGGTCAACTCCAAGGCTGGATGAGCGAAATCGTTGTTGACGAAACAATCAACTGGTTGGATCAGCAAGATAGAAGCACGCCGTTCTTTACCTGTCTATGGTTTAGTGAGCCACATACACCTGTGCTGGCCGCCGACGAGTTTCGTGATCTCTACCCCGAAGAAAAGATTGCGTCCCAGGTCAAAATGCTGGCGAAATCCGGTGGCCCCCAAGTGATTCGGAAACGATTGCAAAACCCTGATCTCTATTTCGGCTGCGTTTCAATGCTCGACCACCACATTGGTCGACTGATGAAATACCTGAAGCACAATAAACTCGACGAAAACACCATCATCGTCTTTACGTCCGACAATGGCCCGGAGCATCGCACGCCAACTGCGTTCGGAAGTTCTGGACACCTGCGCGGTGCCAAAGGTCACATCCATGACGGAGGCATTCACGTTCCCGGCATCGTTCGTTGGCCCGGAAAAATTCAACCGGGATCCGTCAGTGACGAACCGGTCAACGGAACCGATTGGCTACCAACCTTCAGTGCGGCAGCGGGCGTCAAGTTGCCAAACCGACGGCCCATTGATGGAGCCAACGTTCTTCCCGCGTTTCTGGACGGAACACCCGTCGAACGTCCCCAGCCGATGCTGTGGTGGCTGTGGCATGCCCGCGGAGGCTTCGAAGTCGCCATGCGGGATGGTGACTACAAACTTCTCGCCACCATGACGCCACAAGCCGATCCAGGCAATATCGCTGACGCGAAACCGCCAATGGGATGGACCATCATGGAATTCATCAAGAAAGCGAAACTCGATCGCTTTGAAATGTTCAACCTCATGACGGATCCTTCGGAGACTTCCAATCTGGTCCCCGTCGAGCCAAAACGTTTCGAGGAACTGCGCAAACGAATGATCGCGCTTCATGCCGAAGTCCGCGCCGAAGGTCCGGAGTATTCACTTGGCAGATCGAAGGCTCGCTGAGTTTCCAAATCGCTCTGTTACCAATTTGCGGTGTAACCGAATCGCGCCGTTACCGAATCGCTGTGCGGCGTCGTTGACGGCACTCCCTACTCCGGCGATTTTCAAGAAGAAGCCGATGAGCATCGGCATTAAGAAATCGATCTTGCTTGCTGGTTGTCGGAATGCTCCATGCCTGCTGATACGCCCGATGGAAGCCCGATGTTGACGGGGCCGAATGAACGCGAAGAAGTTGAGCAGGCTTCCGAATCAAGCGTGTCTTGAAGAACGCATCGGAAAATTCATTCAAGGCCGCGCCGTCTACATGTAATTGTGATGCCAAAGACGGTCCTTGCAGACAGGGTCAAGTCGTGGCATGCGAATGAAGCGGAACTCGGTGGGACATCCGCTCTCGGGAATCTCGACGGCCGTCAAATGTCCCGCCTCGAGAAAGACGCCACTATCCAAGTTGAGCGCCCCATTGTGGACCACGGACTTGAAAACCAGGTCCTCGTCTCGCCAAGGCGTCGTGTCAGGAATGTACGAGTGCAGATACGACAACGGCGTATGCCCATGCACAAGCGTCTCGGGGAATCCCGGGGCATGCCCCAGCCATTCGCGATTCCAACACAGTTCTCTGGCATCTTCTTGGAGTTGCTGGTCGACCGCACGATGGACCTCGTCCATCTCCAGCTGCTTTGGACAAAGACCAGAGTGAACGAAGAGGCACCCTCGTTCGATATGGTGTGTCTTGCAGCGGCACAACAGATCGAGGTGAGGCTGAGGGAGTTTCCAATCGGATGCCTTGATCCTTTGCGACATTCTCTCGAAGTGCGCTGCAGGATTGTTGTGACGAAACGCCCAATACTCGGGATCTTCAGCGTGTTCGAGATCGTAGGACTTGAGCGTCGCCCAAGTTTCGTTTCCACGCATCAGAAAACTCACATCGGCGCCCCGAAACAAAGACTCGGGGTAGGACGTGAAGTCGACGTCAGCACCGACCATGCGTTGCATCGCAAGCAGCATCAATTCATGATTGCCGAGCAACACAATCAGGTTCACGCCACGCTGTTCGAGACTCAGCAGTTGGCGATGCACGCCTCTCGAGTCTTCACCTTTGGAAGATAGGTCGCCCGTGGAAAGGAATGTATCGCCCGCATCCAAGTCCAAGATTTCCAGCAGCTTTGCCAGGGTTTGACTACACCCATGAATGTCACCCACCGCCACAAATCTGCTCATCATTTGCTCAGTTCAAAATGGCCCAATCGTTGATCGTTGAATCTTTCACCTTCGAAGCGACATTGCTCCATACCCAGCGTGCCGAACGGGCGATGAAGTGTCGTCCATCCGCGATGACATGACTTTCGCGATGAATTGGCGTCCGCGATCTCCAGTGAGTAGGAATTCGGCTGGAGGCGAATCGCGATATCTCGATCACGAGACCATCTCGAATCCTCGCATCGTGCCCGTCGCACTGGCGAAGGCTTCCACCTCAAGTCCGAGCCGTTGTAGCATCGAGGTGTAGAGATTGGGTAGCGGGTAATTGTTCGCGCGGTCAAAGGCAAGGTGCTGACCATGTTGAAACCCACCTCCAGCCAGAACAACCGGCATGTTCTTCGTATCGTGCGACGAAGCGTTCCCAAGGTTCGAGGTCAACAACAACATCGTCTGATCGAGCAGCGTGCCCTCGCCGTCTTGAGTCTCATGAAGTCGTCGGACAAGGTTGCCCCAGGACATCATCTGAGCCTCTTCGATGATACCAAGCTGAGAGATTTTCTCTTCGTTTCGACCATGGTGACTGAGTTGATGGTATCCCTGATCAACACCTTCGAGCGGTATTCGTTCGCCGCCGCCGCTGGTGTGCATTGTGATGAACCGTGTGCTGTCGGTCTGCAACGCCAAGAAAATCACATCGTGCATCGCCGATTGCATGGCGATGGTATCTGCGTTGTCGCTGACAGGATTGGGAGCACGTTCGCCAATTTTTGGCTTGGGGCGTTCCGCCCAGCCCTGATTCACAACCAGACGTCGCTCAAGATCACGGACACTCGTGAAATAGGCATCCAGTTTGTCGCGATCGCCTGGGCCCAGTCGTCGCTGCATGGCTTGGGCCTCCGCCCCGACGATGTCCATGATGCTACGACCTTCGCGAATGCGCAACTTCTGCGCCGCGCGCGACTCTGGACTATCGTCCGTGAACAGCAGAGCGAACAAACGTTGCGGAGAGGTCACGGGCGGGATCATTGATCCATTGGCCGTGTACGAAGTGCTCGTCGTTCCATTCGAATTCAGGACGAGCGACGGGTGACGCGTTTCGCCGCCAAGCTCACGCGCCATGACTTGGTCCAGCGAGATCGTATTGCGAAAGTTAGACCCGCTATAGGGCGCCGCAGACAAAATGCAAGGCTCCGCTTTGTGCCCGCCTCCGACGCCGGGGTGGGAGACACCCGAGATGACGGTGAACTGGTCGCGCAGGTCCTCAATCGGACGCAGGTAACGTGTGGTTTCATACTTCCGCCCCGATTGCTCGGGAAACAGAAACGGACCATGGAAGCCAAGCGCATTACTGATTCCCACGAATCTTCGTGGTGAGGATGCCGACGCGGATGCCTCGCGGCCAAATGCCGGCACCATCGAATCCAACCAAGGAAGGGCCATGGTCACGCCCGCGCCCCGAAGTAAAGTCCGGCGCGAAATCGAGCGATTCTTCGCGAAGCATTTTGTGCTCATGAATCTATCAATCAAGTTTGAACCCATCCCTGTCTTATTTCTGTTGAAAGAGTGGACTTTGCACCACTGCGTGCAACAGCGAACGAACCCCGAAATCGCTTGGTTCGGTGGCATCGACGATCGCATCGACTGCACCGCGATCGGCGAACGTGGGGGCCGCTCCCGTCGCGTAAGTTACGAATTGCGAGGCCAAGTTTCGCGCAAGTTGCTCGGGCTTTGCCGTAAGTATTTGTTTCATGCCTTCGACATCGTCAAAGGCTTCGCCACCAACGAACTCATGACTGGGATCAATGGACAGGCCTTCAACCCATTTCTTTCCCTCGCTCGTTGAGACGGCTCGGTACTTCTCCCGCCAACCACCAATCACATCGTAACTCTCAAGTGCGAAGCCCGGCGGATCAATTTTGACATGGCAAGCCGCGCAGCTATCGATGGACCGATGCTTATCGAGTTGGTCACGGATCGATGTCGCGCCGCGGATATCTGGCTCAACCGCCGGCACATTGGCAGGCGGAGGCGGAACATGTTGACCCATGATTCGTTCCAACATCCAAACTCCGCGAATGATCGGAGAGGTCGTCGTTCCGTTGGCGGTCACCTTTAAGATACTGGCATGCGTGATCACACCACCACGCCGGTCAGACGGGTCGAGACTGACACGTTTTAGACCGGTGCCACCTGGCCAATCGATTCCGTAATGACGGGCGAGTCTGCTGTTGAGAAACGTGAAATCGGAATCGACGACATTTTGAATGGGTAAATCGCGTTCGATCAATTCGCCAATGAACGCATGCGTTTCCGGCACCAGCGAATGATGCAGCACGTCGTCGTACTCGGGATAAAGTTTGTCATCCGGCGTCGTGCTATTGAGCTCATAGAGCTGCAGCCACTGATCCGTAAACTCGCTGACGAATGTTTCCGAACGTGCATCATTCAGTAAACGCTCCGTTTGCAGCCCCAGCACTTCGGGCTTGCTGAGTTGACCGGCACCGGCAAGTCGCAGCAGCTCTTCGTCGGGACTGACACCCCACAGAAAGTGGCTCAAGCGATTCGCCAAAGCATACTGGTCGAGATTCCCCGGCGACTCCTCGAAATAAAGGAACCGGGACGAGCACAGGACGGTGCGGTAAGCTGCCCGCAAGGCCTCGGCCATCGATCCGCTGGAACGCAAACGCTTCCGAGAAAAATCCAGATAAGGTTTCAATTCCGAGTCCGTCACGGGACGGCGAAAGGCTCGCTGCGCAAAAGATTGAACCAGGCTGCGTAGATCATCCTCTGGATTGTGGGACACGATCTCGAACTGATGCGGTCGTTCCTGTGATTCCAATGCCTCAGCCGAAATCGGCCGAAGCGTGAGTTCTCCGATCAGGGCTTGCCTGGCATCATCACCGGCAACGTCGACACGTTCCATTTCAATCCACTTGATGGCAACGCCGGGAACGCCAAGCGAATCGACCGTACCTGCGCGTCCACCGACGACCTGCGGGCTGACGGTACGAAGACCGCGATCATTCGGAACGATCTGAAGCATGTGACCCTCGCGAATCCAAGCCTCAAACTCAAGCTCCTTCAGCTCCTCCGTCGCTTCAAAACTGCCGACCCAATACATCGTCGACGCCCTGGCTGAGCAAACACCACTCCGCACACTGCACCAAATGCTTCCTTCCTTGGGAGGATGGACAGCCTCCACGCGCAAGCGAACTCGATATCGCGCCGCTTGAGGGACCGTGGTCGCCGGCATGCGTCCGTAGAAGTTCTGTCTCGTCGACCAGGAAACGATATCTCGATGTTCGGGCCGTCCCTCCGGTTCACGACCCGTTTTGATTTCACTGCGTCGAAGATCGGTCCAGTTCAATCGCGTTTTCGATGCCGGCGGCGTGTCGTTGAGAACTCGGTTGAAGGCGGCTTCCAATGCAACATCAGCCGCTTCCAGATAGGCGGCCATCGAGTGATCCGAGATCTGTTGACTTTTCGACACCGTGTCAAAGCCATTGGTTAACGAATCCTCAGGAAGATACTCGCTGAGAGGAAGATCAACCGCCAGTAGGTTGCAAACGTTGCGTTCGTATTGAGCGCGTGTCATTCGCCGGGCCGGCACTCGTCCGACAGTCTCGATTCGCTGACTATCCGACTTCTTCAGCGATCCATGAAGGCTCTTGAGAAATTCGGTCATCTCTTCACGATCGAGAGTCTCATCCGGGGGCATCTCCCCCTCTCGAACCCGATCGAACACGCGTTCCCAACGATGAAAATTGTCTGGCTTCTGTAACGCCCACGCCAGTGAATCCAGGTCCAGGTCGCCTTCCCGAGTATCGGCGTCATGGCACCCGGAGCAATTCAAGCTCAGAAATTCCGCGACGTCAGCTGGTTGCTCAGCCGCCGAAGCGTACACGCCTCCCATCAGCAGCCAGCAAATCATCCAACGGAGGATTCTGGGTGGGCGATCACGATCGTTGGACAAACTTGGCTTCATGACGCGGAAAGGTGGGATACTTCGGTGGGGTGCGGGCACTCCCTATTCTATCTCGGTCGGGCAAAACCGAACATTGGTGCCACAGGAAAGCCTCACATTCGCATCGAACCCTGTTCGCGATTCCGAGGGCAAGTCGGCCAAAATGCGGGCCCCGCCAACAACCCTCGTCGCAAACACGTCGACCATCGCGGAAAGAGGACGTGGCGAATTGGCGATCGAATGTTGTTGCCGTTCTGTCCTCCTGGGGTCCGAGGGATTCGCGACGGCCGACTTGGAAAGAATGCCCAAACGTAGAAATTTTAGATCGAGGAGCGACCGCGAATCGCGGAAGAAAGATCCCTCATCTCGACTCGAACGTGGACACTCAGTCGTGCGGTTGCGTATCCGCTAGTTGCAGACGGAACTGGGCAATCTCTTGAGTGGTTCACGTTTTTGTGATGTACAAGCCGGCCCTGCCCAAAACTTCCTAACAATTCCGGCGGAATGCTGGACGGCATTGGGGCGTTCAACGACACTGCTGAATCCGCAAACCTGATGGTCTCAATGTATTTGCCCCGAAATCTACTCGCCATTTGCTCAGCACTCTCCGTCACGCTCGGGATTTTGAGCAAAGACACGTACGAGGCCTTGGGGCAGGGCGGTCCGGCTACCGTCGTCGTCGCGCCCGTCATTGAACGGCAGGTGGCCTCTAGCCAGTCGTTTGTCGCCAATGTCAATCCGCATCGCCGCAGCGTCATTGGGAGTGCCGTCGACGGACGTGTCTCTGAGTTTTTGGTGGATGCCGGTGAAGCGGTGGAGGCGAAGCAACCGCTGGCAAAGCTGAGAACGAAGACGATCGAAATTGAGCTTGCGGGTGCCCAAGCGGAACTCGAATTGCGACGTGCCGAATTGGCCGAACTTCGTAACGGCTCAAGACCTGCGGAGATCGAACTTGCGGAAGCGACCATGCGTTCCGCCGAGGCCGCTGGTGAATACGCTCAAGCAAAGCTTGCTCGCGCGAAACATCTGTTTGCCGCGTCCTCCGGACTCTCCAAAGATGAGTTCGAGTCGGCCGAAACGGAAGCGTTGACTGCGATCGCGAAAGTTGCCGAGATCAGAAGCACGCTGGAGCTTGTGCGCGAGGGACCACGCCAGGAACAGATTGATCAAGCTGCGGCGCGAGTCGCGATGCAAGAACAAGTCGTTGGCGGTTTGAAAGACCGACTCGCGAAGTACACGTCGCTGGCCCCGTTCAAGGGATACGTGACCGCTGAGTTGACAGAAGCTGGCGCTTGGGTTCGTCAAGGTGATCCCTTAGCAGAGGTCGTCGAAGTCGATCCCGTGGAAGTCGAAGTGTTCGTGCCCGAGTCGAGCATTCGTTTCATTCGGCGCGGCGCTCCCTGCTCGTTGTCCGTCGATGCCGTTCCAGGAAAAGCATTTGAAGGAACGGTTGAGCACATCGTGCCGTTGGCCGATAGTCGGTCGCGGACATTCCCCGTCCGGGTGTTGGTCGAAAACCCGATGGTCGATTCGAACCATCTGTTGCTACCCGGAATGTTGGCGCGAGTCACGCTGCCGACCGGTGACGCGCAAATGCAGATTCTGGTTTCGAAGGATGCTTTGCGATTGGGCGGCGAAATCCCCACGCTGCTGAAGGTCGTGAATGGAACGGCGCAGATCGTACCGGTTCGCACTGGTCCCTCGACGGGAAGTTGGATCTCCGTGATACCGCTCGTCGCGGATGCTCTGAAAGTCGGCGACTTGGTCGTCACACGTGGCAACGAACGCTTGCGACCTGGCCAGCCGGTCAAAGTTTCTGAACAGCAACCGGCTCCTCAATGAACGCTGGGATCTTTCGTTCCCTGCCTTCATGCCTTCGCGCCAAAACCGATCGCTGATCATCAAGAGCCCTCGGCAAGAGAAAACATGCATCCCATCGAAGCCTGTGTCCGCAATCCAGTCAAGGTCGCCGTCGGTGCGTTGCTGCTGATCTTGTTTGGCCTGATTGCGGTCGTGCGGATGCCGATGCAGCTCATCCCCGAGGTGCAAACTCCGACGCTCACCGTCGAAACACGATGGTCCGGCGCGAGCCCTCAGGAAGTCGAGCGAGAAATCACACAGGAGCAAGAAGAGCAACTGCAGAGCGTCGAGGGCGTTCGAAAGATGACAAGCGAGTCGATGGACTCGATGGCCCGTGTCACGCTCGAGTTTCTTGTCGGCACGAACATGGAAGAGGCGCTTTTGAAGGTGAATAGCCGCCTGCAACAGGTTCCGGAGTATCCCGAGGAAGCCGACGAACCGGTCATCTCCACCAGCAACGCCTCAGACCGTCCCATCGCTTGGTTCATCCTCAGCGCCCTGCAACCATCCCAGCAGGAGATCGAAGCATTTGCGAACGAGAACCCGTCGCTTCGCGAGCCACTCGCCCCTGTGATCAAGACGTCCAACCCTGGACTGCGTTTGCTGCGTCTGCGTAACGCCGCCAAGACGTCCCCGGAGCTTGCACCTCTTTTGCCGCCCGATTTGAACGTCCCTGGCATGCGGCGATTTGCGGAAGACGTGATCGAAGCCAGGCTTGAACGCGTTTCGGGCGTGTCCAATGCCAATGTTCTTGGCGGACTGGAAGAAGAGTTGCAGGTCATTGTCGACCCGCAAAAACTGGCCGCGAGACGGCTGACAATCGACGATGTCCGGCGTGTACTTCGAGACCAGAACCAGGACACCTCGGCAGGCGACTTCTGGGAAGCGAAACGCAGATACGTCGTGCGAACGTTGAGCCAGTTTCGCACACCCGAGCAAGTTGGCGAACAAGTGCTGGCGACACAAAACAATGCCCCGGTGCTGCTTCGAGACGTCGCCGACATTCAGCTCGGATTCAAAAAACCCGATGGCGTCGTCCGACGTTTTGGAGACACATCGATCGCTTGCAACGTGATTCGCGAGACTGGCAGCAACGTGTTGTCGATCATGACGGATCTTCGTGCGGCCGTTGATGATCTGAATGAAGATGTGCTTCGCGAACGCAAGCTTCAACTCACTCAAGTTTACGACGAATCGGAATACATCAACGCGTCGGTGCGTCTCGTCAACCAAAACATCATTGTGGGCGGTGCCATGACGATGTTGGTGCTGATGCTATTTCTACATCTCCAGCTTCGCACGTTGCTAATCGTCCCGTTGGTATTCGCCTCCGCGATGGCTGCGGCGTTCATTCATCCAGCGTTCTTCATCATCACTCTCAGCCTGATCCTGTTCGCCGGGTTTTCTTTTGCTCGCGGGGCGTTGGTGGTTGGATTGGCGATTCCGATTAGCGTTGTCGGCACCTTCTTGATGCTGAATCTGTGGGGACGATCCCTGAATGTGATCAGCTTGGCAGGCATGGCATTCGCGGTTGGCATGTTGGTCGACAATGCCGTCGTGGTGCTGGAGAACATCTATCGCCATTACCAAAACGGTGAACCACCACGGATCGCTGCCGTTCGCGGAACGAAGGAAGTCTGGGGCGCCGTGCTGGCGTCGACACTGACGACATTGGCAGTCTTCTTGCCAGTTCTATTCGTTGAGGAGGAAGCTGGCCAGCTATTTCGCGACATCGCACTGGCCATTAGCGCTGCCGTCGCGTTGTCACTGATTGTGAGTGTCACATTGATCCCGACGCTGACGGCGAGATTGCTAAGGAACCAGCAAGAAATCGATTCCGACGAGCATTCACCATCCGCGACCAGTCGTGTTGCGAACGGATTGACCGCTCCGATCAATCGATTCTCACAATCTGTCGTGCGCCACATTGTCGGCGTGAATCGCTGGGTCCAGGCGACTCGGAAACGACAACTTGGCCTGGTGACGTCTTTGCTGCTGGGGACTGTCTTGATCAGTTACGCGATGTGGCCCAAGGTCGAGTACTTACCCACGGGCAACCGCAACCTGGTGTTTGGCATCCTGCTTCCGCCGCCCGGCTACAACCTCAACGAACTGACGCAAATGGGAGAAACCGTCGAGGGCATGCTCAAACCTTACTGGGATGTTGACCCCGACAGTCCAGAAGCGGCCAACCTCGACTTCCCGATCATCTTCGACTTCTTCTTTGTCGCGCGTGGTCGAAGTGTGTTCATGGGTGTGCGAAGCGTCGACCCCACCCGCGCCGGCGACTTGATTCCACTCATTCAAGAGACGCGACAGAAATTACCCGGCACGTTTGTCGTGGCCAAACAGTCGAGCCTTTTTGAGCAAGGTCTGACCGCAGGCCGAACGATCGATATAGAAATCACCGGTCCGGAACTTGAAAAACTGGTCGCTATCGGCGGTCAGGTCATGGGACAAGTCATGGGGGGCGGTGGCGAACCGCTGATCCCCGGTGCTCAAGCCAGGCCAGTGCCGAGCTTGGATTTGAGCAACCCCGAAGTTCAGGTCTCGCCCCGGTTGATCAAGACTGAGCAGATGGGCGTCAACGCAACCTCGTTGGGCTATACCATCAATGCTCTGGTCGACGGCGCCTTCGCCACGGACTACTTCATTGGGGGCGACAAGATCGACCTTACGATCATGGGCAGGCCCGATTCGTTGACGCATACCCAGGATCTTGATTCGCTTCCGATTGCCACCGCGGGCGGGCAACTTGTGCCCCTTTCCGCATTAGCCGACATTGCGATTTCAAGCGGTCCCGAGCAAGTCAATCATCGCGAACGTCAACGCGCCGTCACGATCGAAGTTTCACCGCCACCCGAGTTTCCGCTCGAAGAGGCGCTGGAATTGATCGACTCACAAATCGTCAAGCCAATGCGAGAGAGCGGCCAACTCGCTGGCGGTTATCGGATCACGCTAAGCGGAACTGCCGACAAACTTCGCGACACATGGTTGGCACTGCGATGGAATGTGCTGCTGGCGCTATTGATCACTTACTTGCTGATGGCTGCGTTATTCGAGAGCTGGAGCTATCCGTTTGTGATCATCATGAGCGTGCCGCTGGGGGCCGTGGGAGGACTGCTTGGCCTCCGCGCTCTGGGCATCTATTTGCAGTGGCAGGGTCGCGCCCCGCAACCGTTGGATGTCATGACGATGCTCGGGTTTGTGATCCTGATCGGAACGGTGGTCAACAATGCGATCTTGATTGTCCATCAAGCCTTGAACCTGATCCGCGATGAGGGCTACTCGTCAAGTGACGCGATTCTGGAAAGCATTCGAACCCGCGTTCGCCCGATCTTGATGACGACTGCAACGACGGTCCTTGGATTGTGTCCGCTTGTACTCTTCCCCGGGTCGGGGAGTGAACTGTATCGTGGCCTCGGAAGTGTCTTGCTGGGCGGTTTATTGGTTTCCACCTTTTTTACACTCGTCTTCGTACCGACACTTTTTCGCATTTTCATGGATTTAAAACACCGGCTCTTCGGCAGCGAGGAACAGGGTGATCACGACACGTCCGCTGCCCAACACGCTTAGCGGATGCCAACACGCTTCGCGGATGCCGCGATGCCGATGCGCTAGGGGATCTTCTAATTCCGCGGCAACGATACACTGGTAGGAGCAAGTCCGCGTGACTCTCTAATCGCTTCAGCTCAGCGTTCCATTCATGCCCATCGCTTTCGACAACAGCTACGCACGGCTTCCCGACGCTTTTTATGTCCGGACCGATCCGACACCCGTTCGCGCGCCGAAGATGATTCGGCTGAACAAAGAACTGGCGACAGAGCTAGGCATCGACATCGCAACACTCGACTCTCCGCCCGGCTTAGCCATGCTGTCGGGCAACGGGATCGCGACTGGCTCCGAACCGCTGGCGATGGCGTACTCGGGTCACCAATTTGGCGGTTTCTCACCGCAATTGGGCGACGGTCGCGCGTTGTTGCTGGGTGAGGTCATTGGGCCGGATGGAGTTCGCCATGACATCCAACTCAAAGGTTCGGGCCCAACACCTTTCTCGCGGCGTGGGGACGGTCGATCGGCATTGGGCCCCGTGTTGCGTGAGTATCTCGTTTCCGAAGGCATGGCGGCTTTGGGAGTTCCAACCACACGCGCGCTAGCCGCCGTGGTCAGTGGGGAAAACGTGATGCGAGAGGGCTTCACGCCCGGCGGAGTTTTTACTCGCGTGGCGAAATCGCACATTCGGATCGGGACCTTTCAGTGGTTCGCCGCTCGACAGGATGGCGACAATCTAAAAGTCTTGGCCGACTATGTCATCCAGCGGTTCTACCCTGACGCGCAGCACGAGGAGAACCCCTACATCGCCCTGCTCAATGGAGTGATTGAGCGTCAGGCGAAGTTGATCGCCCATTGGATGCAGCTTGGATTCATTCACGGGGTCATGAACACAGACAACATGAACATTTCTGGCGAGACGATCGACTATGGTCCCTGCGCCTTCATGGATGCCTACGATCCGATGAAGACATTTAGCTCGATCGATCAGCAGGGGCGCTATGCCTATGCGAACCAGTCTTCTATCGGTCACTGGAATCTAAGCCGCTTCGCTGAAACACTGCTGCCGTTGCTGGATGACGACTCGCAGCGTGCGATTGCGAAAGCGGAGGAGGCACTCGCCGCGTTCGCTGAGATTCACGGGGAGGAACTGAAGAATCGATTCACTGCGAAGATTGGTATCGAAGATGGTGACGCAGGCGACTGGAAGCTGGTCGAGGACTTGCTGGAAGCGATGGCCAATGGCGAGGCCGATTTTACTCTCGTCTTTCGTCATCTCGCCGAGGCTCTCCAAAGCAATGAGGATGATGCAGTCGTTGCCCTTTTCGATCAACAGGATGAGATCACTCAATGGATAAAGAATTGGCGTGATCAAATGCGAAATCGTGATCGCAACGAAGCAGTCGACCTGATGCAGCGGACGAATCCGATCTTCATTCCCCGCAACCATCGGGTCGAGGAGGCGATTCGCGCCGCCAATAACGGCGACTTTGCGCCTTTTCATCACCTCAATGACTTGCTGCGGAAACCATTTACCGCACAACCTGACTCCGCCGATTTTGAAGCGGCTCCTCAGCCCGACGAAGTGGTTCGCGCCACCTTCTGCGGTACTTGAGAAATCACGCGTGACTCACGCTAGTCATGGATCCAGGTCAAACCCTGTGCTTAGCCCGTTGATCGCACGGACTACAATGGATGACACAACACGACAGGGAGTGATTACCGTGGCAATCGTCTTCGGCATCTATTTAGCAGCGTTTTGGTTCGTCTACCGCGGGCGTCGATTCGCCTCATTTCTAGCGTTGGGTGCTGCTCTCGGTGCCAGCATCGCGATGTACCTCTATCATGCCGACTCATCGCTTGGCTTGAATTTCTAACATGAATAGCCAGCGACTTTACATTGCCAATAGTCTTTGCGCGCTCATTTTGTGCGGTGTGCTCTGCGGCGCGTTCTCCTTTCAGTTTGGACTCCACGAGCAACCCTGCCCGCTGTGCCTGCTGCAACGCATGGGCATGCTGGGCGTAATCCTCGGACTCAGCCTGAACACGTTCTTCGGATTCAGCAAACGACACTTCGCGTTTGTGATTCTGGCAGCTCTGGCCGGAGGCGGATTCTCAACGCGACAGGTCTTGCTGCATATCTCGCCGAAACCAGGTGATCCACTGGGATACGGAAGTCCTTTTCTAGGGATGCACCTTTATACGTGGGGCGTCCTCATCTTCGCGGCATGCATCCTGGGGTCCGCCGCCTTCTTGTTCCTAATCCGTGATGAAGACAGCAAGGACCCACGCGTGCCATCCCTATTCGAGCGGGTCGTCTTCTTGTTCGCTGCTCTGTTGTGCTTCGGCAACGTTGTCGCGACGTTCTTCATGTGCCACTTGGGGCCCTGCTGCGAAAACGGCCCTTGCCCCTAGCGCTCAGTACCCCCTGGCTTCATTGCCCCTAGCGCTCATTTCCGGCGAGCACGCAGCGTCGTTGCATTGACGTTTCGGCAAACTCCGAATCTAGCTTCACCAATCGCACTGCGGATCTCCGCTTATTGGCGTGCAAGCCGAGCACAATCGTTAACTCCCGTGGAAAGATCGAAGAGGTCGCTTTCGTTTACGAACAACCGCCACTCGAATGTGATGAGGCCACTCAAAGCCAGCACCCTTCTTCGATTCCACTTGTATAATTCGATGGGCACCCATTCCCTCATTAGCGCGAATCTTCATTCTTTCATGGCAACGCATCCACAGCTTTCATACCCGCTAGCGTTGCTGTTTCTCGGCGTGAGTACCTTCGGCGGCTGCGGGTCGGAGCGAAACTCACCGAAGGACACGGCGTCTTCGGCAGCGAGCGTGGAAGATAGCCAAGTCGATCCTCTGCCCCGCGCACGGCGGATGTTGCAGATTGGCGACTACGAGTCGGCTGCAGAAGCAGCTTATGAAGCACTCGTGCAGGACCCTGAGCGTGACGATGCAAAACTGATCACCAGTCAGATCGAGGCGGCTCGGGGGAATCACCAAGTTGCTATCGATCTGGCGAGTTCGATTGACATGCGATCACGATTGGGACCAAGAGCGATCGAAGTTCATTTTCAAGAATTGTCGAAAATGAATCGCCCCTCCGAGGCTGCGGATGTTCTGCTAGAAGCAATCGAGCTTGCCCCCGAGGGTGACAGTCGTGCGTTGGATTGGCACCGCAAAGCATGGTCTCTGCTGAGCCGTGTCGGTCGTCGTCAGGAGGCTTCTCGCCAAGTTGATGCGCTCTGCCGAGCGGGAGTGGCCAACCAGGGGGAGCTGCTGTCGATCGCGCGGCGAAACGACTCTTTTCCGCTCACCCTTCCACCCGGAATCGAACCTGAAGACCTCTTCGAGCCAGGGCTGGGCATGGCGAGGTGGCACTTCACAAATCACGATTTCGATCAAGCATTAGAGGAGCTCTCGAGCCCAGCCGCATCAAGCCTTGATTCACCGGAGGTTGACGCCCTTTATGGTCGATTGCTGGCAGAAACTCAGACGCTGGAACGGATTCCCGCCTGGCATGCCAAATGCAATCCCAAGGCGCGCGAATTCAGCGACTATTGGATGGCTCTGGGGACCTACTTTTTCGATCGAAACCAACACGAAGCCGCTGCCGGAGCCTTCCTAAAGGCATCCATCATTGACCACTCGGACAATAGCTGCGCACACCGACTTGCGAGGGTCTTCGAGGCGTTGGGTGAGTCCGAAAAGGGTGAGCAATTTCGGCACCGCGCCGCGTTGATTTATCAGATCGAGTATGTCGCGAAAGAATCGCCGGCCCCGGGTGAGGCGAGCCAAAGTGACGGAGTTCCACCACTTCTCATCGAGCTGGGTCGACCCTTTGAAGCGATTGGCTGGACATTGCTGACGCTCCCGCCAGGTGATACGCGTCGGCGCTCCGCAATCCTTGCGAAGCTATCGGAGCTCAAACAAAATCAAAATGCGATTGAAATGGCAAGCCAGATGTCACTGGTGGGAGTCGACCCAGATCGTTTCAGCTTGCAGTCGGGGCTGGATCTGCTGAAACAGCCCTCGCCCGAGAATGCACCTTCCTCGTTGACGACGAAGACGACGAAGCAGCTTGCTGCACCAAGCCTGGTCAACGTCGCTGCCGAGGTTGGGCTCGAGTTTCAATGGCACCAAGATATCGAGAGCAACCTCACACTCATTCCGCTTCACGAGCTGATGGGGGGTGGAATCGCGATCCTTGACTACGATCTCAATGGCTGGCCAGACGTCTATTTAGCGCAGGGCGCGGGTGAACCTCCGACCGACGCCTGCGTTCTTTCGAATGCTCTGTTCCGCAATGTCGGCGGATCGTTCTCGTCCATCGCGGGGCTGGCTGGGGCGGAGGATTTCAACTACTCCTCGGGCCTCGCCGCTGGCGATGTGAATCAGGACGGCTTTGCCGACTTGCTGATCGGCAGCCTCGGTCGCAACCGACTGTTGATCAACAACGGCGACGGTACGTTTCGCGATGCAACCAGCCAATGGGGCGCAATCGCCGATCGATTCACATCGTCGGTCGCGGTCGCGGACATCAGTGGCGACGCAATCCCTGATCTCTATGAAGCCGTCTATGTCGAAATGGCCGGTGGATTCGACCCTCCCGAAATCGCGGAAGATGGATCTCCACTGCAGCCGTCACCGGTGATGCACTACGCCCAATCTGATCGATGGTTTGAAAATCAAAGGAACGGCACGTTTCAGCCGCGAGAAATCTCGCTCGACGTGGCTGACCCGGGAACGTCGCTCGGTCTCGTGGTCACCGATTTTAACAACGACGGCACCAACGAAATCTTCATTGGCAATGACGCTCGTTCAAATCACTTCCTCGTTCAGTACGGTGACAACCAGTTCAGGAACACGGCCGGAGTCAAAGGAATCTCAAGTGGATTCAGCGGTGAAGCAGAAGCATGCATGGGAATTGCCACAGGAGATTTTGATCGCAATGGCACAATCGACTTGCACATTTCGAATTACTCGAAGGAGTCGGCGAATCACTACTTGCAGACGGCGGCCGGCGCATTCAACGATCATGCAGTCCGGTATGGAATCGAGAAGTTCACGCGGTCGCTCATCGGATTTGGCGTGAAGGCAGCGGACGTCGACCGCAACGGATGGCTCGATCTCATGGTATCCAACGGACACGTTTTTGATCTTCGCATTGACGGCGAAGAATTCCAGATGCCTCCACAGTTTCTTTCCAATCTAGGCGATCGTTTTGAGTTGACACCGGTAGAAGACACATCCGGTTATTGGGATGGAAAGTACCTTGGGCGAACGGTGACGATGACTGACTTTGATCGCGATGGTGCGATCGATTTCCTGGTCGGTCATTTGCACCACCCGTTGGCGTTGCTGCACAACCAAACCCGTACCAGCGGGCATTGGATTCAATTCGAGCTGATCGGCACCACCAGTGAACGTGACGCCATCGGAGCCCGAGTCGCACTGACAATGACGGGCGGTGAGAAAATGACACAATGGGTCACTGCAGGAGACGGCTACCTGTGCTCGGATGAAGCGGTGATCGACTTTGGACTGGGCGATCCAGTCAACCTTGCGCAGGTCGAAGTCACCTGGCCTTCGGGCGTCGTGCAGATTTTTGATAACGTCACGTCGGACCGTCGATACCTTATCGTCGAGGGCGATGTGGCCTTGCACGAACGCTAGCCAAGTGGCCCGTTACGGACCGCGCGCAGCCAACTGATAGACTGCACATATGAAAATGCGAGAACTCTTTATTCCACAGCGTGCGGTGCGGATCGCGATTCTGGTCTGTGCATCAGTCGCGATCGGCTGCACAAAACCGAAGTCCGCCGAACTTCTGTCTGAACGCTCGAAACTCAATGATGGGCAGGGCAGCACGCCGACGCTTTCAGGTCACGAGCAAATGCTGGCGATCCTGCAGGGCATTCGTTCACGCTCTCAGTATGAGCATCCCTACATCGGGTCTTTGGAAGCGAACGAACTACGTCAACAGTTGGCCAATCTTTCTTTCGCCGCGCCAAGGTCAGTACGTTGGCAGGTAACGATGCAGCTTGCTCAACTCGAATTGAAACTAGGGAACGAACAGGATTCGATCGAACATTTCCTTTGGTGCCAGGAAAATCTCGATCGATTGAAGGATC